>NZ_JBFAJK010000005.1:0-262277 GCF_040655175.1 Micromonospora sp. NPDC050495
ACCCCACCCCCCCCACCAAAAAACCCCCCCGCGGGCCGGGCCCCGCGGCCCGCCCCCCTCCGGTGCGCCGGGCGGCGGGGCGGGGCGGCCCCCCCCCGCCCCCCCCCCCTCGACCGGGCCACTCCGGACGGTGCGGCGCGCGCCACCCGCTCGACCGCGCCGCCCGGCCGCGCCGCCCCGGCCGCTCGAGCACGCCGCTCGGCCGCTCGGCGGCGCCACCCGCGCCGGGCGCCGTGGCGGCCGGGCGCGTTCGCCGCCCGCCGCTACCCTGACGCAGTGGCTCGGCAGAAGCGCAACGGACCGGTTCCCCGCCGCGGGTCCGTGCTGCCCGCGTCCCGGCAGCCACCACCGGCGCCGCCCCCGCCGGCCGGGCCCGCCAACCGCTTCCCGACCAACCCGGCGGCGCTCGTCATGGCCGTCCTGATGGGACTCGTGATCCTCGGCGGGCACCTGGCCGCCAGGTACGTCGACGACCCGGCGCTGATCCCCCGCCCGTGGCGCACCGTGACCGCCGTGGTCGCGGCCGTGGTGGTGTTCCTGGCGGTCTCCACGCTGACCCAGCTCGTCACGGTCCTCATGCTCCCCGTGACGGTGCCGTCGGCCCGCGCCTTCCTCACCCACGTCGGCGAGTTCTCGGCGGTCGGGGCGATCCTGGGCACCGCCCTCGGCTTCCGGATGGGCGAGCACCTGTTCGTCGCGGCCGGCCGCGACCCGGCCCGCTACGGCTTCCCCGACCTGCTGGCCACCATCAGCGACGCGATCACCCTGATGACGCTGCTGACGGTGGCCCTGTGCTGGGTGCGGGCCGCCGCCCTCGGCCGGGACCTGGTCCGGGCGGTACGCGAGTCGGGCCGGCTACCCGGGCCCGCCGCGTACGCGCCGCTGCTGCTGATCGCCGCCGGCAACTACATCGGCCTGCAGGCCGGCGCCTTCGTCTACCAACTGCTGGCGACCTGATCCGCGTCGCGCCGCCCCGAGCCGGGCCCTCACCGGACGCCCCGCCGCCGCCCCGAACCGGACGCTCCGGCGCCCCGACCCGACGCCCTGCCGGCTCCCCCACCGGTCGCCGCGTCGTCCGCCAGGTCCGCCGCCCGCCGGCTCAGCTCCTCGACCCGCTCGCGCAGCCGGCCCACCGAGTCCCCGGAGTCCGGGTCGGACACCTCGTCCAGCAGCCCGACGTAGTCGCCGGCCAACCGCCGGTACGCCGGCCCGACCGGCCCGCCGGCCCGGTCCAGGTCGATGATCTGCTGGGCCAGGACCGCGGTGGCGGCGCCCAACGCGGCCCGCTCGTCGGCGCGCGCGTCCCGCACGGCTCGCCGCGCGTCGGCCAGCCGGCCGGCCCGCCGGCCGCCCAGCCAGAGCGCCGCCGCGCCGGCCACCACCCCGACGACCGCGCCGCCGGCCAGCAGATAGCGGGGCAGCGACGGGTTGATGGTCCGCGCCCCGTCGGGCAGCAGGCCGGTCCGGACCAACCGGTCGTAGTTGAGCACGATCACCTTCAGCGCCTCGATCGGCCGGTCCACGAACGCGTCCGCGCCCTGGCTGATCACGGTCTCCGCGACCAGCGACCGGCCGATGTCGCGCGGGCTGTCGCCACCGACGCGGGAACAGCCGTAGGTGTCCCAGTCCTCGCCGTCCCGGCTCATCGCCAGCACCAGCGTGCCATGGGTGGCGCGTTCGGTGTCGGCGCACGCCTCCCGCAGGTCAGCCCCGGGCGCCATGAGCAGGACCACCAGCCGGCGGTTGCCGACGACCCGCTCGGCCGCGGCCCGGTCCAGGTCGACGCCCGGCGCCGCGTAGACCGACGAGACCCGCACGTGCCGGGCCACCGGGCCGTCGAGCAGGCCGCCGGACCACAGCGCCCAGCCGGCCAGCGCCAGGCAGGCCAGCACCGCCCGGCCGAACGCGGTGCCGACCAGCCGGCCGAGCAGCCGGCGCGCGGTGGCGATCACGAGAGCGTCCCCCGCAGGTAGACGTCCGGCCGGTAGCCGGGCATCCGCACGTCCCGGGCCGCCTGGTCCAGCTCGGCCGCCGCGTCGGCCAGCAGCCCGCGTACGTGCCGGTCGGGCAGGCCGTCGTCGAGCGCGGACCGGGCCGCGCGTAGCCGGGCGACGCCCCGCACCAGCGCCGGGTCGCTCCGGGCGTCGGTGAGCAGGGACAGCTCCACGGCCAGCGCGGACAGCCCGGCCAGCCGGGCCGGCGGGCCAGCCGGCCCGACCTCGCCCGGCCGGCCCCGACCGGCGCCGCGCACGGTACGGATCGACAACACCACGAACCCGGCCACGCAGCCGGCAAAGAGCCAGGGCAGCGCCGGCAGCGCCACCCGCAGCGGGTCGAACGGCCGGTACGGCAGCGGCCGGTCGAACAGCCCCGCGTACCGCACGTCGGTCACCCGGGCCAGGTACGCGCCGAGCACGTTGAGTTGGGGATAGGCGTACCGGCTGAGCCGGCCGCCGTACTGCGCGTAGAAGCTGGCCCCGGCCACCTCGGCGAAGTCCGCCGCGCCGGGACCGTGGTACTCGATCCAGCCGCCGTACATCACCACCACCGGCCGCTCCGGGGCGAGCCGGTGCAGCGCCGGGCCGTACGCGGGCAGCGGCTTCCCGTACGGCTGGGCCGGCAGCACCACGAACCAGGCCCCGCCCGGGAACGCGTCCCGGGCGGCCTCCTGCGGCAGCCGGGGCAGCGTGGCGCCCGGCCCGACGTACCGGCCGGTGGCGTCCAGCGCGGCGGTGACCGGGGTCAGCTCCGCGGCCGTCGGCTCCCGCCACCGCAGGTCGTCGCGGTCGGGTGGGGACGGTTGCTCGCGTAGCCCGGCGAGCAGGGCGAGCACCTGCCCGGTCACGTCGCCGGTGGCGAACTGTGCCCGCCAGCCCGGCAGGTCGTCCGGCGTGGCCACGTAGATGCCGCCGCTGACCTCGGTGCCGATGATCCGGACGGTGGCGTTCTCCACGTCCTTCACCCGCCGCCGTTCCGCTTCGTCCAGGCCGGGCGGCGCGACCAGGATCCGGGTGTCGTCACCGCCGATGGCGCGGACCCGCGTCTCGTCCCAACGCGCGACCGCCCCGGGCAGCCGGACCACCGGGTCGGCCGCGACCAGCGCGGTCATCTCCGCCACCGACGGGACGGTGGCGTCGCTCAGCTCACCGGCGGCGCCCTCCCCGGTCAGCGTGGCCGACGACGGTGAGCGCCCGTAGCTGACCGCCACGCTCTGCCGCTGCGCCACCAGGAACACCGCCAGCACGGCCACCGCCACCACCAGCAGCGACCAGCGCAGCACTTCCCGACCCGCCCTCACCGGCCGCGCCGCCACATCTGGTCGGCGCGGCGGGCGTGGTCGGCGGCCTCCCGGGCCGCGTCCGTGCCGCCGCGTGCGGCCGCGAGCAGCTCGGCGCGGGCCAGCAGCCGGTCCGCGTCGGGCACCGGCGTCCGGGCGGCGTCCCGGCTGACGGCGGCGTCGTGGATCGCCGCCCGGGCCGACGACCAGGCCACCCGCCGGTTCTCGGCGCGGGCGCGGCGCCGGGGCAGCAGCGCGGCGGCGAATCCGGCGGCCACCGCCACCACACCCCCACCCAGCCAGGGCAGCACGCTCAAGGTCATGATCCCTGTCTAACGCACCGCCGCCAGCCGGTGCGCGTCGAGGTGGGCGAGCACCCGCTGGTGCGCCTCCCAGCCGTCCGGAAACTTCACCGGCACGTCCAGGTGCACCCGCTCGGTCGACGGGTGCGCGTCCAGCAGCTCCGGGATCCCCGCCCGCGCCACCACCACGCACGCGTGCCGGTGCCGGGACGCCAGCACGCACAGCCGCCCGGTCTCCAGGTGGAACGCGGTCGCGTCCCGCCGCCCCGACAGCGGGTGCAGCACGATCGTCAGGTCGTACTCCCGACCCTGGAGGCGGTTGGCGGTGTCCACGGTGACGCCCGCACCCGCCGGGCCGAGCCGGGCGCGGATCGCCGCCGCCTGGTCGCGGTGCGCGGCGCCGACGGCGATCCGGCCGGCCGTCACCGGCGCGCCGCCGGGAGCCTGCTCGGAGACCGCGACCGCGCCCCGGCGCAGCGCCCGCAGCGCGAGGTCCGCGCAGGCCGCGACGGCCTCCGCATCGGTACGCGGGGTGTGCCGCTCGGGCAGTTCGTAGAGCGCCCAGCCCGACGCGGCGGCCAGCTCCAGGGCGGCGTCCGGCGGGTCGCCCGGCCCCGGCTCGGTGAGGGTCAGCGCCCGCTCGGCCGGGCCGGTGCCGGCGCGGAACCCGGTGAACGGGTAGAAGGCGGCGGCCACCAGCGGCGCAGCCGTGGCGGGCAGCCGCCAGGAGACCGGCAGCCGGTGCACCGGCAGGTCCGGGTTGTGCCGCAGCAGGGTGGCCACCGCCGACTGCATCGGGTCCCAGGTGAGGCCGGTCCAGCGGGCCGTCTCGACCGTGGAGAACGGGTCGAGCTGGCCCGGGTCACCGACGAACAGCGCCCGCTCGAAGCGTCCGGCCACCCGCAGCAGGGCGTCGGAGCGCATCTGGTACGCCTCGTCGACGATCGCCCACGGCCAGCGGCCCTCGGTGACGGTGGCCCACTTGGCGGCCGTACCGATGGTCACGGCCGGACCGCCGAGGTCGGCGACCTTCGCGGCGACCCGGACCCCGGCGTGCTCCCGGACCCGCGCCGACGGCCGGTAGTCGGTGCCGGAGAGCCGGCCGATCCGCAGCTCGGGTGCCTTGCGGGCCAGGCGGTCGACGAGGTCGTCGACCTGCTCGTTGGTCTGCGCCACGATGATCAGCGGGTCGCCGGTGGCGGCGAGTTCGGCGGCGGCGCGGACCACGAGGGTGGACTTGCCGGCGCCCGGCGGGGAGTCGACCACCACGCCCCGGTGGCCGCCGGAGCGCAGGTCGGCCAGGACGGCGGTGATCACGCGTTCCGCCTCGACGGCGGGCGGGACCGTCACCTCGGCGCGCATCTGTTCCCTCCCCTGGACCGGCTGCTGCCCCGCCACCCTACGAGGCCCGCACCGGCCGGCGGTCATCTCGGTCGGCGCGTCACCGCCGGGGCAGCCGGCGCAGGAGCGTCCGGACCGCGGTGCCGGCACCGCGGGCCGCCCGGCCGAGCTGGGTCCGGTTCTGCTCGACGTAGGTGAAGAGCAGCGCGCCGAGGAGGAGCAGTCCGGCCAGCCAGGCCAGCCAGTCGCCGAACCAGTCCAGCAGCGGCAGGGTGGCGATCAGGGCGGCGGCCGCGGAGATCGGGAAGACCAGCTGCAACCCGAACTCGTACCGCAGGGACCGCTCGTCCCGGTGCCGGGCGTAGAAGTCCTCCCAGGTGAGGATGCGTTCGTCGCCGGAGCACTCGACGGCGATCGGCCGCAGCACGTCGAGGATGTAGCGGTTGGCCGCCTCCCGGTCGCGGCGGCGGCGCAGGATGGTGATCCCGGAGCCGGCGGCCAGGATGGGCACGGTGACCAGCAGGCGCGGGTCGGCGCGGTTCGCCACCACGAAGCCCAGGATCACCGCCACCACGGTCAGGTACGCGCCGACGAGCGCGTGCGACGCCGACGACTTCTGCGCCACCACGGACCGGATCGCGTTGTACTCGGCGATGAGCAGGTTGGCGCGGGTGTCCAGCCGGCCGCCCGGGACGGCGTGGTCCGGATGAGGGGTTCCGCTGCCGTGATCGATCACGTCGTTCCACACCACCGCCCAATGATGGCAGTGGATGGCAACGGTAGGCCGGCCGGTGCTACCCCAGTGCCGGGTCGGCGGGGAACCGCTCGTGGCCCAGCACGGCGAGCAGCCGTAGCTTCTCGTCGCCCTCGCTGCGGGGCGGGGCGGTGAGCACGAGCAGCGCCTGGGACTGGTCCTCGGTGAAGAGCACCTGGCAGTCCAGCTCGATCGGGCCCAGCTCGGGGTGGATGAGCGTCTTGTGGTCGGCGAACCGGGTGGCCACCTCGTGCCGGTCCCACAGCTCGGCGAACTCCGGGCTCGCCTGCTGCAGCGCCCGCACCAGCTCACCGGCCCGCGATCGGGGACCCATCGACCCGTACGCGGCGCGCAGGTTGGCGACCTGGGCGCGGCTCTGCCGGCCACGGTCGTCCTCCGGGTAGCGCAGCCGCTCGGCGGGATCGGTGAACCACCGGTAGATTTCGCTGCGAGCCAGGCCCGTATAGCCCGATTTATCCCCTAGCAGGGCGGCCGCCATCCGGTTCTGCACGAGCGTCTCCCCCAGATTGGAGAGGATCAGCGCCGGGGTGTCATCTAGTCGGTCCAGCACCCGCAGCAGCGCCGGGGCGACGTGCGTCGCCGTCGCCACCGAGGTCGGCGCGTTCTGCCCGGCCACCCGGAACAGGTAGTCGCGTTCCTGGCCGGTCAGCCGCAGCGCCCGGGCCAGGGAGGCGAGCATCTGGACGCTCGGCTGCGGGCCGCGCTGCTGCTCCAGCCGCGTGTAGTAGTCGGTCGACATGGCGGCCAGCGCGGCGACCTCCTCCCGCCGCAGGCCGGGCGCGCGGCGGCGGGCGCCGGCCGGCAACCCGACGTCCGCGGGCCGCAACGCCTCGCGGCGGCGGCGCAGGAAGTCGGCCAGGGCTGCACGGTCCATGAGCCGAGTATCCGCCCGGCGGCCCGGCCAGCCAGGGATCGCCGATCCCCCGATAACCGCTCTCTGCCCCCAGCCGGGCACGAACGGCGATCCTCGGACCATGAACATCTCCGGAAACACCGTCTTCATCCCCGGCTCGACGAGCGGGATCGGCCTCGCCCTCGCCCTCGAGCTGCGCGCCAAGGGCAACACGGTCATCGTCGGCGGCCGGCGCGCCGACCTGCTCGCGCGGATCGCGGCGGAGCACCCGGGCATCGACACCGTGGAGATCGACACGGCGGATCCCGCCAGCATCGACGCCGCCGCGAAGCAGGTGCTGGCCCGGCACCCGGACCTCAACGTGCTGATCACCATGGCCGGCATCATGCGGGTCGAGGACTGGCACCGGCCCGAGTCGTTCCTCGCCTCGGCCGAAGCGACCGTCACGACCAACGTGCTCGGCCCGATCCGCCTGATCGCCGCCTTCATCGAGCACCTGCGGACCCGGCCGGACGCCACCATCGTCACGGTCTCCTCGGGCCTGGCGTTCACGCCGCTGAAGGCCACGCCGAGCTACAACGCCTCGAAGGCCGCGATCCACATGCTCAGCGAGTCGCTCCGGCTGCAACTCGCCGACAGCACCGTCAAGGTCGTGGAGCTGGAGCCGCCGGCCGTCCGCACCGGGCTGCTGCCCGGGCAGGAGACCAGCGAGTTCGCCATGCCGCTGGACGAGTTCGTGGCGGAGGTCATGGCGCTGCTCGAGTCGCAGCCCGACGCCAGGGAGATCCAGGTCGAGCGGGTCAAGTTCCTCCGGTACGGGGAAGCGCGCGGCGACTACGACCAGGTCGTCGCGACGCTCAACGCGGCCGACCCGCACGGGAAGTAGCGAATATCCCGGACGCGGGGAGACGACCGGTCAGCCCCGGCCCCGACGGCCCCCCGCCCACCGCCGGTCCGACCGGCGTGGGCGGCATCGGGGGACGTGACGTAGGGAACAACCACGGGCTGACCGATCCGTCCGGCCCACGCGGGCCGACTAGCTTGGAGGCAGCAGGGAGTCTCCCCCGACCCACCTCAGGCCTCGTGCACCACCTCGGGGCCTTCGCGCACAACCGCCAGGGAGGGCGCATGCAGGCGCGTACCGATCTCATCGAGGACCTGATGGGGCGCTTTCCCCATGTGCCGAAAGAGGCGGTCATCAAGGAGGACCTGCTGCGTGGCGGCCTGGCCTTCGACGACTCGGCGTTGACCGACAACGAGAGCGGGACCGTCAAGCCCAAGTCCTACTTCATCTTCTCCTTCGACCACCGGACGTTGCCGGACCTGGGCACCGCCGCGCTGCGCCGGCCGCCGGAGGAGATCGTGCTCACCGGCGGCCCGTACGGGCTGCGCCGCACGGTCGTCTCGGTCCGCACCAACCCCGACTCGCCGTACCGGGTCAAGGACGACGGCGACGGCCGCCTGCGGTTGTTCCTGGACGGCCGGCCGATCGCCGACGTCGGGCTGCCCCCGATGCCGGACTACTACCGGCACACGCTGGCCAACGGGAAGTCGGTGATGGAGGTGGCGCCGACGATCCAGTGGGGCTACCTCATCTACCTGACCGTGTTCCGGGTCTGCCAGTACTTCGGCGCCAAGGAGGAGTGCCAGTACTGCGACATCAACCACAACTGGCGTCAGCACAAGCAGGCCGGCCGCCCGTACACCGGGGTCAAGCCCGTCGAGGAGGTGCTGGAGGCGCTGGAGATCATCGACCGGCACGACAGCACCGGCGCCTCGCGGGCGTACACCCTCACCGGCGGCAGCATCACGTCCAAGGTCGACGGGCTGGCCGAGGCCGACTTCTACGGCCGGTACGCCCAGGCGATCGAGGAGCGGTTCCCGGGCCGGTGGATCGGCAAGGTGGTCGCGCAGGCGCTGCCCCGGGCCGACGTGCAGCGGTTCCACCACTACGGCATCCGGATCTACCACCCCAACTACGAGGTGTGGGACAAGCGGCTGTTCGAGCTCTACTGCCCCGGCAAGGAGCGGTACGTGGGTCGGGAGGAGTGGCACCGGCGGATCCTCGACTCCGCCGAGATCTTCGGTCCGCGCAACGTCATCCCGAACTTCGTGGCGGGTGTCGAGATGGCCGCCCCGTACGGCTTCACCAGCGTGGACGAGGCGATCGACTCCACCACCGAGGGCCTGCAGTACTTCATGTCCCGGGGCATCACCCCGCGGTTCACCACCTGGTGCCCGGAGCCGACCACCCCGCTCGGCAGGACCAACCCGCAGGGCGCGCCGCTGGAATACCACATCCGGCTGCTGGAGGCGTACGCCGCAACGATGAAGGCCAACGGCCTGTCCAGCCCGCCCGGGTACGGCCCGGCCGGCGCCGGCCGGGCGGTCTTCTCGGTCAGCTCGTTCATGGACAGTCTGCCCGCCGAACCGGAACCGGAGTCGTAACGGGCGACCGGCCCTCGGGCCGGAAACGGCAGGTGCTTGCGCGTCCGGCGTCGAAGCGCGGACGACCAGGGCCCGGACAGGTCCGGTGGGTCCGGTCCGGGCCCCTTCCGGTCAGCGGTGCGTGCCGCGGCTGTTCAGCACGATGGCGGTGGTGATCAGCCCGGCGCCGACGAGCCCGGTCGGGCTCAGGCGATCGCCGAGGAACAGGGTGGCCAGGAAGGTGGCGACGAGCGGTTCCAGCAGCGCGATCAGCGCCGCCGTGCCGGCCGGGTTGGTGCGCAGGCCGCGGAAGTACAGGGCGTACGCGATGGCGGTGGGTACGGCGCCCAGCAGGAGCAGCAACCCCACCGCCCTCGGGGTGGGGACGAACCCCATGCCGGAGGTGACCGTGGACGCGGCGGCGAGCACGGCACCGCCGAACGCGAAGCTGACGCCGGTGGCGGTGAAATCGTCGAGTCCGGCGACGGGCCGGGTGCCGATCAGGGTCATCGCGGCGAAGCCGGCCGCCGAGAGCAACGCGAGTCCGGCGCCGGTGAGCGCCGCCGCGGTGGTGATGCCGCCGGCCGGCGTGCCGACCAGCAGGGCCAGACCGCCCACGGCCAGTGCCACCGGGGCGAGCATCGACGCGCTGACCCGCCGCCGTCCGGCGACCCGTTCGGCGAACAGCACCAGAGCCGGTGCCGCGCCGATGGTGAGCAGGGTGGCGAGGCTGACGTTGGTCCGGGACACCGCGGCGAAGAAGCAGGCCTGGAAGAGCGCGGCGAGCAACCCGTTCCCGGCCATCCGGGCCAACGCTTCCCGGCGGCGGGGCAGCGGCTTTCGGGTCAGGCAGAGCCAGCCGATGACGAGCGTGCCGCCGGCGGTGAGCCGGTAGGCGGCCACCGCCAGCGGGGACAGCCCCGTTTCGTGGGCGAGAAGGCTGCCGGTGGGACCACCGGTGCCCCACAGCACGCCGGCGAGGACAAGCGACCAGAGACCGGTGGCGGAGCGCCGGGTGGCGGCCACCGGTTGTTGGGAGACAAGCATGAGGAAATCGCTCCTGCGACGAGAGAGACGGGGGTCGCGGAAGCGGGGCGTACGTACCGGACTCAGCGCTGCATGGATCGCGTGTCCAGCCCACACCGGCTGGACACGATGAGCGGAACCGCCCCGCTCAGAAGCGCGGCGGGGAGATGATGCTGAAGGTCCGGTGCATGTGCCGATCCTATGCACGGCTGCCGGGCGGCACGAACCCGTTTCGCGAGCCGGCGCGGTCTCGGGTCGGCGCACGCTGGGCCCCGTTCACCGATGCCGCCGGCCGTGTGGGACGACACACCGACCGGTCATCACATGTCCGACCGGTACTCCGTCCATAGGGGTGAGACCTGCAGAAGGGAACCGGAGCCATGAGAGTCCTGCTCGCCGGCGCCTCGGGCGCGATCGGCACGCCGCTCACCCGCCAGCTCATCGCCGCCGGCCACGAGGTGGTCGGGATCAGCCGCAGCCAGACCAACGCCGAGCGGCTGCGCCGTGCCGGCGCCGAGGCCGTGGTGGCCGACGTGCTGGACCGGGAGAACCTGCTCGCCGCCGTCCGGGACGTACGGGCCGACGCGGTCGTGCACGAGTTGACCGCGCTGGGCAGCCCGAAGATGCGCGACGCCATGCGGGGCACGAACGAGCTGCGTACCACCGGAACCGCCAACCTGCTCGCGGCGGCCCGGGCGGTCGGCGCCCACCGCTTCGTCACCCAGTCGATCATGCTGGGGTACGGCTACCGCGACCACGGCCCCGGCGTGCTCACCGAGGACGACCCGTTCGGGGAGCCCGTGGGCGGCATGCTGGGCAGCGCCGTGGCGGCCATGCGCTCCGCCGAGGAGCAGACCTTCTCCGCCGACGGGATGGCGGGCGTGGCGCTGCGCTACGGGTTCTTCTACGGCCAGGACAGCATGACCCGGATGATCGTCAACCTGGTGCGCAAGCGCCGGCTGCCGGTGCCCGCGTCCGCCGGCTTCACCAACTTCATCTACCTGGAGGACGCCGCCGCCGCGACCGTGGCCGCCCTGGAGAAGGGGCGTGCCGGCCAGGCGTACAACATCGTCGACGACGAGCCGGTGCGCTGGGGCGACTACCTGGACACCATGGCCGCCGCGTTCGGGGCGCGCCGGCCGTGGCGGGTGCCGAGCTGGGTGCTGCGGCCGATCCCCTACCTCCACGCCATGATGACCACCTCGATGCGCGTCTCCAACGCCAAGGCCAAGCGAGAGCTGGGCTGGGCGCCGGCCGTGCCCACCTACCGCGAGGGCATCCCACTGGTCGCCCGGGCGACCCGCTGACCCGCCCCGCCGGCCGGCTGCCCGGCTCAGGAGCAGGTGGCGGTGCCGCCGTTGGCGACCGACCGGATGCTTGCGGTGTCGCGGACCGTCCGGAAGTTGGTCCGGAAGGCGTTGAACACGGTGGTGTCCTCCAGTTGCAACAGCGTCTCGTCGGACTGCCGCAGCGAGTTGTAGCTGAGGTTGTGGCTGCCGACCCAGGTGATCGTCCGGTCCGCGCCGCCGTAGTAGTTCCCCTCGACCTGTAGGTACTTGCTGTGCGTCCAGACGCTGTCACCGGCGCAGTAGTACTTGACGACCGGGCCGCCGTAGCCGCTGCTGGTGCCGGCCAGCAGGTTCTTCATGGCGGTGACCTCGGAGTTGCTGGCCGGGTCGTACCGCTCGACCACCTCGACGTAGCAGCCGGCCTTGTCCAGCGCCCACAGCTTCGAGGCGAGGTACGTGCGGCTGAAGATGGTCTGGTTGACCCGGATGATGGTGCGGTGGGTGCCGTCCTGGGTGCCCACCACCGAGTTGCCGAAGCAGGCCACGTTGTCCAGCACGGTGGCGATGGTGTCCTCGCCCGGATCGCTGTACGGCTGCCCGTTGCTCTCCTGCCGCGGATAGAAGTGGATCTTCGCAGCGCCGGAGGTCACCGCCGGCCGCCCGGTGTCGTAGTAGTTGTTGTTGACCACCCGCGCCTTGAGGTCGTCGAAGTAGCCGCTGTAGGCGTTGTAGATGCCGGTGTTGCCGACCAGGACGAGCGCCGCGTTCCAGCCGCCCAGGCCGTCCCGGCCGGTGTGCAGGTTGGCCGTCGACTGGACCACCACGTTCGCGGCGCCCTGGGTGCTGGAGAAGAGGAAGAACTTGTTGTGGTTGATCGAGTCGACGCTGCCCAGCACCCGGTTGCCGATGCAGCCCCGGCCGGCCGGGCAGAACAGGATCCACGACGAGGCGCTGAGGCTGGTGCCGAGGGCGGTCACCAGGGCGGCGTACGGCGCCTTGGTCCGGTCGTTGTCGTTGAAGACGACCTGGACGTTCACCCCCCGGTTCTTGGCGGCGATCAGGGCGTTCGGCACGGTGGCGTCGGTGGCGTAGTACATGGCCATCCGGATCCGGGAGCCGGCCGGCGCGCCGTCGATCAGTTCGACGAGGCGGGTCTGGATCGCGGCCTTCTCCGCCGTCGTGCCGACCGGATTGTTGAACACGGCCGTGGTGGTGGGGGCCGCCGTCGCCGGTCCCGGCCCGATCGACAGCCCGGCGGCCAGCAGGCACCCGGCGGCGGCCAGCGATGATACGACTCTGCGTAGGGACATGGGTCCTCCCGGTGGGTGAACGGACGGTCCGCAACTCCACAATGGAACCACCGCGGGCTCCACCTGGGAACCGCCCGGGCCCACCGGACCCGCGGTGATCACGGCGCGTTCGCCGGCCGACCCCGGCGAGGGGGTTGATGCGGGCGTCGGACGGTGCCAGACTGCCAGGTCTGGGAACGCTCCCAGCGACAGCAGTCGATAACTCACGGAGGTTTGCCCATGCGCTGGACCACCGGCGCGCTGATCGGCGTGGCCATCCTGACCCTCGCCAGCGGATGCGGCGCCGACCCGGCCACGTCCCCGCCCGGGACCGCCCAGCCGGGCGCGACCGGCGCCCAGACCCCGGTGCCGATCGGCCCGAACGTCGCCGAGGCGCTGGAGGTCGCCAACAAGCAGTTCACGCTGCTCGCCGACGGCGACTGGGCCGGCGCGTACGCGCTCTGGACCGACGCCGCGAAGAAGGAGATCAGCAAGAAGGACTTCGAGAAGGTGAACAAGGCCTGCCCGTTCTTCAAGGGCGACCGGATCGAACTCCAGGACGTCAAGCCGGCGAGCATGGAGTTGGTCGAGCTGACCTGGCACCACGCCGGCCGCACCGGGCACAGCGCGATACGCCAGACCGGCAAGACCTGGCGGTACGACCCGGGCGGGGAGACCCTCGCCGAGTACGCCTCCGGCCCGGACAAGGCGATCGCCAAGCGGAAGGCCGACAACGCCTGCCCCGCCGCCTGACCGGCGGCACCCACCGGCTCCGGCCGGGCTCGTCCCGGCCGGCCGCGTCACCGGAGATCCGGAACCTCCGGCCGCCGCCTCAACCGAGGTGCCGGTGCAGGAAGGCGGCCGCCGCATCCGCCGCCTCGGTCAGGTACGGCTCCACGTCGTAGAGGTCGATGTGCCGCGCGGCGTCCAGCCAGACGATCTCCTTCTCGCCGGGCGCGCGCCGGTGCAGCTCGGCGGCGAGTTCCGGCGCGCAGTAGGCGTCGACCCGGCCGTGCACCACCAGCAGCGGAGTCGCGGCGAGCAGCGGGGCCGCGCCGAGCGCGTCGAACGTCATCAGCGCGTGCAGCGAACCCCGGGTCACCCGGTTGCGCCAGTGCGGTGCGGCGGACCGGCCGGTGCCGTAGTAGGCGTACGGCTCGTCGCCGCCCATCGCCGCCTCCCCGCCGCCGGGCGCCACGGCGGGCAGGAACTCGTCGTACCCGTCGAGGAGGCCGGCGAGCGCCGACCGGTAGGTGTCCACCCCCATCCGCTCGACGAACCAGGCCGGGCTGTTGTAGCCGCCGGCGATGCCCACGACCGCCTTCACCCGGGGGTTCTCCGCGGCGGCCCGGACCGCGTAACCGCCGCCGAGGCAGACCCCGACCAGGCCGATCCGGTCCGGGTCCACCTCCGGCCGGGACCGCAGCAGCTCGACGGCCGCCCGCAGGTCGGCCAGCTTGCCCTGGCTGTCCTCGTGACCGGGGCGGCCGCCGCTCTCCCCGAAGCCCCGATGGTCGAAGGCGAGGGTGACGAAGCCGGCGCGGGCGAGCCGGTCCGCGTACGTGCCGGTGACCTGGTCCTTGACGCCGGTGAACGGCCCGGTGAGGGCGACCGCCGCCGCCGGCCCGGCCACGGCCGGCAGCCGCAACTCGCCGACCAGGTCGATGCCGTCGCTGGCGAAGGTGACGCGCTCCGGCGTCACGCTCCCGCGTTCCCGGGTGCTCATGCGGCGGCCAGCGCTTCGGCGGCCAGCTCGGCCGCGACCGCGTCGGCGCCGAGGCCGACCAACCAGTCCAGCGGGGCCTCCGGCAGGAACCGGATCATCAGCTCGGTCAGTTCCCGCCGCTGCGCCTCGCCGAGCGTCGGTGCGCCGTCGGCGATCCGGCGCACCGCCTCCCGGTACATCAGCAGGTAGCGCCGCTGCGCGGCGAGCAGGCTCCCGTCGCTCGGCGCACCGTGCCCCGGATAGAGCCGGAGCCCGCCCAGCTCAGCGTCCAGCCGGTCGAGGGCGGCCAGCCAGCGGCCGGTGTGCCCGTCGGCGGTGTAGGCGTGGGTGCCGTCGAAGGCAAGGTCGCCGATGAAGGCCACCCGCCGTTCACCGCCGGCCACCAGCAGGTACGAGTCGGCGTGGCTCTCCGCCGCGCCGACGTCGTGCACCGCGATCCGCAGCCCGCCCAGCTCGGCGGTGCCACCGGCCGGCACCACGTGGTCCGGCACGCGGTACCGGTCCGGCCACTCGTCCCCGTACACGGGCTGCCACTGCGCCCGCTTCGGCTCGGCCACCTCGGCGATCGCCTCGGCCACCGCCGCGGTCGCGTAGACCGGTACGTCGTCGGGCACCACATACGGCAGGCCGTTGAAGTGGTCCGGGTGGGCGTGGGTGACGAACGCGGCCAGCAACGGCTTGCGCAGCGCGGCGAGCCGGGCGGCGAGGGCCCGCGCGTCGGAGACCAGCAGGTTCGCGTCGACGAGCACCACCCCGTCGGCGGTCTCCAGCAGATAGCTGTTGGCGAGGATGCCGCTCTCCGCGGCGGTGTAGGTGTGGATGCGGAACTGCGTCACGGTCGACCATCCGATCGGCGTCGAGGAACTAGCTTGGCGCCGACGCTAGGGCGGCCGGCCGGCACCGACCAGAAGGCACTTTCCGGTGCCCTTGCCGGCGATCCGCCGATCGGGAGGTCCGATGGTTCTCGTCATCCCCGACGTTCTTCAGGAAAGCTGCTCGACCCGCCAGGCGCTGGAACGGTTCGCGGCGAAGTGGCGGGTCCTGCTGATCTACGCGCTGCTGGCCGGGCCGCAGCGGCACGCCCAACTGCGCCGCCGCCTGCCCGGCATCAGCCAGAAGGTGCTCACCGAGACGCTGCGCGGGATGGAGGCCGACGGCCTGGTGCGCCGCCGGGTGGTCAAGGCCAGCGCTCCACAGCACGTCGAGTACGAGCTCACCGACCTCGGGCACACCCTGGAGAAGCCGCTCGCCGCGATCTGCGAGTGGGCGGCGAGCCAGCCGCCAGCCGACGGGGACTAGGGTCGGGGCGTGAGCGTGCACGCGCGCGTTGTCGCCGACGACTTTCCGGCCACCCTGCGCTTCTACACCGACCTGCTCGGCAAGCCGGAGACGGTGGTCCCGGACGTCGAGTACGCCAGCTTCGACCAGGGTGGTGAGACGGTCCTCGCGCTGCTCGGCCGCCGGGCCGCCGAGGCGGTGCTGCCGGTGGGCCGGGGCGACGGCGGGGTGCTGGTCGTGGTCCCCGTACCCGATGTGGACGCCACCATCGCCGCCCTGCCGGCCGGGGTGGTGGTGGCCGAGGCCGCCGACCGGCCCGGCTGGGGTGTGCGGTCGGCCTACCTGCGCGATCCCGAGGACAACCTGGTCGAGGTGCAGACCTGGACGGCCCGCTGAGGCCGCGGGTCCGTCGGGGGCGCTCGCTGGTCAGTGCGGATGGTGGTCGGTCGGCGGCTGGGCCGTCAGCCGGGGCGCCACGTCCTCCGGCAGCTCGGCGCCGCAGAGCGCGCAGACATAATCCTCGTCGCGGACGAGGTTGCGCTCGCCGCAGTCGAGACAGCGCCGGAAGACGACCAGCTCGGTGAAACCCTCCGGGTGATCGACGCCCGCCCGGTCCAGGGCGTCCGCCACCGCCGGCCAGGAGGCGGGACCCGGGCAGTAGCCGGTGGACTGGTTGCTCACCTCGGTCACCACCCAGCCGCCCCGCTCGTCGGCGAAGGCGATCTCCCCCGCGCCGAGCACCTCCGCACCGCCGGCACAGGCGACGTGCTCGCTGCGTCTGGGCGCGAGCCGCAGCGTGCCGGCGGGGTCGACGACGTACGTGAAGGGGTCGTCCCGGTCGCGGGAGTCGGCGGCCGTCAGGTAGGCGTCGAGGTCGACCGGGGACCGGATCGGCCAGCCCTCGGGGGCGTCCGCGACGGACGCCTGCACGTCCGCCGGGCCGACGTAGCGGTACCGGCGCGCCGCCGCTGCCACGACACCGACCCTACGCCGATACGCCAGCCGGAATGGACCCGCTGGGCAACGTCATCGACGCCGGCAAGCAACACAACCGTCAACCAGGGGCTTATACAGATAGAAGCCGGCCAACTACGGCATGCTAGAGCGATGGAGGTCGAAGTTTCCGTGGCGGTCCTGTCCGCTGGCGTTGCGGTCGTCTGTGCGCTCGTGTCGGCGATCGCTACCCACCGGACGACCGTCGCCAGGCTCGAGTTGCAGCAGCAGGCTCAGGAGCGGACGAAGCGAGAAGATGCCGAGGAGTTGTTCGGGCACTATCGAGAGCCTCTGCTGTGGTCGGCCCAGGCACTGCAGTCCCGCGTGTACAACGGAATCAGTCGAGGTTTCCTCACCCGTTACCTCCGATCCAAGGACGACGAGGAGCAGCAGTATGCGAGGGACAACACCGTCTTCGTGCTCGCCGAGTACCTGGGTTGGCTGGAGATCATCCGGCGCGACCAGCGCTTCTGGAACAGGCGGCATCTGGAGAACGTCAACCGGCTGTTCGACGCGGTCGCCCAAACAACACACATTCTCGCAACTGATGCAGTAACCGGTCCCCTCCGACTGTTCCGTGGACAGCAGCGGGCGATTGGGGAGCTCATGCTGGTCCGCAACGAATCACCGCAGGGCGGAGGCTTCGTGGTCATGGGGTACGCCGCATTCTGCAGCAGGTTGGAAGACGATCATCACTTTGCGAAGTGGTTCGACCGGTTACGGAAGGAGGTCGACGTGATCGAATCTGCTGGTTCAGACGGCAACGATCGCCTGATCAGGCTGCAGGAAAGCCTGCTCGACCTGATCGAGCTGCTCTCCCCGGATGGTGTTCCGTTGACGATCACGCAGCAGAAGAGGCTTCCTGCCAGACGGGAGCCACTGCCCGGCTAGTGAGGGCCGCGACTGCCTCCCCGGGGCCATGGACCGACTTGGTGCGAGCCGGTCGTTTCCGGAAGGGCGACGAAGCGGCCGCTACCGATTCCAGCTAATTGCTTGGAACCGCTGCCGTCCGCAGCGAAGGGGCCGGCAGCGCCCTGCCACCGGCCCCTCGCCAGTTCAGCGGTGCCGCTCCCCCACCCGGTAGGTGACCAGGTTGGGGTCGGCCCGCAGCTGCTTCTCGGTGAACTTGATGGTGTCCCAGCCCTTGCCCGAGTAGAGCCGGGTCTGGTCGGCGTACCAGGGTGAGTTCGGGTTGGCCGACTGGGAGTAGGTGAGGATCTGCCGCCCCGACGGCCCGTTGCGGCCCAGCTCGACGGCCATCACGAACGATGAGCCGTGCTGCACCTTCGCGTAGCCGACGCCGGGCTGCAACACCCCGATGATCATGTTGAAGACGCCGGCTTCCGCGCGCCCGCCGTGGATCGGGATGCGCTGCGCGCCGCGCGGCTCGATCTGGATGTCGCCGAGGCGGGCGTCGAGCGGGATGCCGTTCAGCTTGCGGACCGCATTGGCGAGCGCGGTACGTACCCGCGGGTCGTCGACGGCGAGCCGGCTCGGCGTGGTGAGCGGGGCGGCCGGGTCGAACGGGTCGGCGAAACGCAGGCCGCCGGCCAGGGCGAACTCGGTGAACAGGTGCGCGCCGCGGCTGTCGAGGTTGACCTTCAGGTCCCAGCCGCGCAGCGCGGCGCAGGCATCGGTCAGGTCCACGACCGTGCCGTCGGAGGCGGTGGCCGTCGGCTGCGCCTCGCAGACCCGGACCAGGTCGTCGCGGACCAGCTCACCCCCGTACGCCCGGTTGCCGAACGTCACGTCCCACAGCTTGCCGGTGGTGAAGCCCTGGCCGGGCAGCCCGTCGGTGCCGGCGATCCGCTGCCGCACCTGGTGCACGCCGAGCCGGGTCCGCAGGCTGCGCGGCGTCCGCTCGTCGCCGATGATGCGCGCGTACCCCTCCAGCGGTTGGGCCGGGTTGGCCAGCCAGTAGCTGTCGTTGGAGTTGGTCACGTAGTCGCCGCGGACCAGCGCGGGCAGGTTGCCCGGGCCGAGGATGCCGGGCACCGCGGCGTCCGGGTCGCGGCCCAGCTCGCACGCGGAGCGGGAGCCGTCGAGGACGGCCTGGCCGCTGCTGGCGTACAGGGGCTGGAAGGGCGCCGGGATGCAGGCGGCCGCGAGGGAGCCGGTGACCCGGGGCACCACGGAGTGGTCGGCGTAGAGGGCGTTGCCGTCGCGGTCGGCGGCGATGACGTTGACCCAGGGCAGGAACTGCCGCCGGTCCAGCACCTTCCGCAGCTCACCCACCGACGTCGCCCGGCCCATCGCGAGCCAGCCGTCGAGCGCGCGGTTGTTGGCGGCGTTGACGTCGGTGATCGCGTACGCGGCCTGCGCCGTCCAGTCGAAGGTGCCCGGCACCACGACGACCGGGCCGAAGTGGGTGTCGTAGAAGGTCCGGGTGACCGGCCCGCCCGGCGTCTGGACGGTGACCGTGCGGGAGGTCATCTTCCGGGGCTTGCCGTCGTAGAGGTAGCTGGTCGGGTCGCCGGGCACCAGGGCCAGCCGGTGCCAGACGAAGCGGCGCGCGGTGGAGACGGTGTGCGACCAGGCGATCCGTCCGTTGTGGCCGATCTCGACGAGCGGGTCGCCGACCAGGGCCGCGCCCTCCACGTCGTACCGGCCGGGCACCTTGAGGTGCATCCGGTAGAAGCGCTCGCCGCCGTCCCAGGGGAAGTGCGGGTTCGCGAGCAGCATGCCGGCGCCGCTGGCGGTGGCGTCGCGCCCCAGGCCGTACGCGTTGCTGCCCACCCCGGCCGGCGCGCCGTCGCGGGCGGCGACGACGGCTTCGGCCTGCGGGGCGCTCGCGGTTCCGCCGGCGCCGGGCGGCGCGGCCGCGACGATGCCGTCGGCGAGCGCGCCGGAGCTGGCCCGGATCATCCGCGTCCAGTTCGCCCGCCACACGTCCAGCTCGGTGATCGGGCGTACCCAGTCCTTGCCCCTGCACGCCGGGTCGGTGATCTTGTTCTTGGCGGTGCGGAGGTAGGCGTTGTAGCCGGCGACGAAGCCGCGCATCTGGTCCCGTACCTCGGTGGAGGGCGCGTGGATGCCGTCGCGCGGGCCGGTCAGCCAGCGCTCGGCGGCGCGGGCGTCGATGGCCTTCTGGTGGAACAGGTCGCTGGTGACGTTGCCGGTGCTCGCGCCGAACCAGCGGGACCGCTCGGCGCGGACGGTGACCAGTTGCTCGGCGATCAGGCAGACGTTGTCCTCGGCCTGGACGTAGCCGACGCCGTAGCCGAGGCTCGCGAAGTTCTGCGCGGTGATGTGCGGTACGCCGTAGGAGGCGCGCTGGATCAGGGCGGAGTAGCCGTTGCCGTGGGCGACGGCGGTGCCGCCGGTGACGGTGAGGCCGGCGGCGACCAGCCCGACGGCGACCGCTGCCGCCGCGAGTGGGCGCGCCCTCATCGGGCGCTCCGGTGGTGGTGGTGCGGACGGAACATGGACGTCCTCCCCGAGTAGTGACTGTCCAGGTCCGACCGACGCTAGTGGTGAAAGTTGCTCAAGTCACCTGTCGATGATCGCGGTCGCGTACCCGTCCGGGTAGAACTGCCAGTAGTCGCGGTACCGGACCGTGAAGGTGGTGGTGCCGCGGGGCAGCGAGTAGGTGAGGTTGTACCGGCCGCTGGCGTCCAGCTTGCCGCGCCAGAACTCCCGCTCGGCCCCGCCGTTGGTCGACGCGGTGATCCACCAGTAGTTGTCGTCCCCGATCGGCGAGCTCCAGGTCACGGTGAGCTGCGCGGTGCCCTTGTCCTTGCCGGTCCCGACCTGGGCGGTGACGGCCAGGTCGGTGATCGGCGGCTGCGGCGGGTGCGCCGGCCCGAAGGAGTGCAGCAGCTGGGTCTCCTGGTACGGGTCGGTCGAGCTGACCGCCCAGGCCCGGGTGCCGTCCCGGTTGACCAACAGGGTGCCCGCCCAGAGGCTGTCACCGTTACGGAAGTCCACGGCGTACGTCGGCACCGTGCCGCCCTTGCCGTAGAGGTAGACGTCGGCGTCACCGGTGCCGGTCGAGGCGCGGCCGATGGCGACCGTGGAGGCGTCCCCGGACCAGGCGGCGTCCTGCGGGTAGACCCCGCTGGGATAGACGGTGGCGTCGGCGAGGTCCGGCAGCCGGTACGAGTGGTGCTCGTACGGGTAGCCGACCGTCTCCACCACCTCGGTGCCGTCCGGGCTCACGGCGTAGTCGATGAGGTTGCTGCCGGTGTTGTCCCGCCGACCGACGATCCTCGGGCTGTCCCCGGCGACGTCGACGACGTACGTGCTGACCGGCGAGTATCCGGTGTCACCGGCGACGAGGAGGCCGGGCGCGCCGGGGCTGGCGTCGATGATCGGGTGGTAGTTGGGGCCCTCGGTGTAGACCACCGGCGGGGTGCCGGGCGCGGACCAGATCAGCAGACCGCCGGAGCCGAGACCGGCGTCGATGAACCCGCCGACGATCTTGTCGCCGGTCGGTTCGACGGTGTACAGGTGGGCGCCGGGCGGTGCCGGGTAGCTGGCGACGATGGTGAGCGTGTCGGCGTCCAGCGCCACGATCCGGTTGAAGTCCTGCGCCACGTACAGGATCCGCCCGTCGTCGCTGAGGACGAGGTCGGAGATGTCGGCGACGGCCGTTACCCGGTTCAGCAGCCGGCCGTCGAGGTCGGTCACCACCAGCGGCAGCGCGCCGCCGACGCCCTGGGCGAGGTAGAGGCGGCCGCGCGCCTCGTCGAGCTCGATCGCCCGCAGGTCGTCCACCGGCAGTTGGACGCCGACGCTCTTCAGCGGGGCCGTTTCAGCGGCGGCCGGTGCTGCTCTCAACAGCTCCCCGGCACTGAACCCAATTGCCGTGAACATCCCGGACGCCAGCAGTTGACGACGCCGCATGACACCTGCTTCCTACTTGTTGCTCATAGTTGAGCGGTTCGGATAATTCGCTCTCCGCCCGGCGGTGGCTGGGCTGGAGTCCTGGACCGGCAGTCTGGTCCGGTGGCGATCGGTCCTGTCCTGCAGGATCTGCTTCACCTTGTGGTGTGGGGTGTGCAGGGCGATGTCGGGGTCGCCGGCTCGGTGCAGGATGTTGATCGCGGCGTTCACGTCGGCCTGCCACACCACCCCGCACGAGGTGCAGTGAAACCGGTCCCCACTGCGTCGGCCGAACCGAGCGCAGCGGTGACAGGCTTGTGAGGTGTAGGCGGCGTTGACGTGCACGAGCGCAGAACCTCTGCGCTCCGACACGCTTGTCAGGGCCTCGGCGGTGACTCCTTTGGTCCACGCGGCAAGACGCCGGTTGATGTTCTTGCTCGGCGATTTGCGGCCGGTGAAGCGTTTGGTCAAGTCTTCGGCGACCACGGTGCCGGCCTTGTCCACGACCTCGTGCACCGCTGGTGAAAATCTCCGTACGCACCCGCGCCCGATGCCGAGCCGCCTGCCGATCCCGCTTCACCGCGCCGAGATTGTTGACCTTGATCCGGTGTGCTTTCGCGTGGTCGCCGCGCAGGGCAGCGCTGTTCGCGATCGAGCGCAGCCTCGCCTGACGCCGGTTACGTTCCTTCAACCGATCCGACTCACTGGACAACAGCACGCCGAGCCCTGCACCGTGGTGCTGGCCGTCGGAGTCGGTCAGGGCTTCGGTGTAGCCCTTGTCCACGCCGATCGTCGCCTCGCCGCACGGTCGCTGCGACGAGCGTATCTGCGCCGCGTCGATCTGGTAGTGGACCTCGACTCGGGCGCCGCGCAGGATCAGGCGCAGCGTCCCGGTCGGGGCGACGGTCGTGGACAGCGGGATCCTGACCATCTTGCGGGGCTCGAGACCGGGAATCGCCAGCCACAACCGTCCCTGCCCATCGACGGCGGTGTTGTACTTGTCGGCGCGCACCACGATCTGATCGTGCGTGCGGTTGTAGCCACGCTTCCAATGCTTGCGCATCTGCCGGGCCAGGAACGGATTGTCAGCCCATTGGTCGGCCTTCAGCGCGGTGAACATTCGTTTGCGCTCGGCCGGATCGTTGGTGCGTCGGCTGATCGTCCGCCGGACGTCGACCTTGGCCGCCTCCATGTTCGCGGCGATGTCCGCCATGGCGTCGCGGACGGTTTCCTTCCACGCATTCGCCAACACGGCGAACTGCACATGCGTGCCGTCGGCCAGCCACCGGTCCCGAACCTGCCGGTCTGTCAACCCAGACCCGACCCCGGCGATCGAGCCGTAACGCTGCCACACCTCGCTGCGCACCCGGCCCAACCGGCGGGCCTGCTCCACCAAGGCGGCGTACTTGCCCGGATTTAGCCGGGCCGAGTAGGAGATGCGGGTGACCTTCACCGGTCATCCCCCACGGTTAGGTCCGCCCCTTTGAGTTCCTTCTCGTAGCGGCGCAAACCGTACAGGCGGCACGAGAAGGTGTGCACGACGGCCAGGAGATCCTCGACCAACTCCTGCTGCGGGGACAGGGACTCCTGGTTGGCCACGACGATCTCGCAGCCGCCACGCGCCGCCAGATGCTCCAGCAAGTCGAACCCGAACCGGGCCAACCGATCTTTGTGCGCCACTACCAGCGTGGCCACCTCACCCCGGTCGACCTCGTCCATCAACGCCAGGAATTTCTTGCGGCGAAAATCCATCCCGCCGCCGACCTCGCTGGCCCACTCGTCCACAGCCAGACCGCGAGCGAGGCAGAACTGCTGCATCGCCGCCACCTGCGAGGCCAAATCGGCCTTCTGACCCGGCGACGACACCCGGCAGTACACCACAACCTTCCGCCGGACGGCGTCGAAGCCCGGCTGCAGCACCCTGCGCACATCCGAATCGTCGAAACACCGCTGCCCGGACGGCAGACGACGGGCCGTGATCCGGCCCTCCACCTCCCACCGGCGCACGGTGCTCATCGAGCGGCCCACCCGCCTAGCGAACTCGCCGATCCGATAGACGCTGCCCACGACAGTCGATCATGGACAGCTTTAGAAAGGAAAGCAACCACTTGTAGCTGCTCCCCGTGTCGGCCAGCCGCCGTGTTGGCGGCCAACCGAGACCCTAGTCCCGGGCCCGCCGCTGGCGCTGCCGCCCGGCCGGTCGACGCGCCGACGCTGCTCAGGCGAGGCATTGACCGTTCGGCAGAGTGCCGAGCACGCGTCGTTGCCCGCCGCCCCGGCCGCCTGTCGCAAGGTGGCCCACCACGCAACCGCCGCCGGCTCGCACGGCGTAGACGATGGCGTCCCTGGGTGCCGGATCCGTGGGCTGGGCCTGCCGTACGTCGATGTCGGGGTAACCGGCGGCGCTGATCGCTCGCCGGACCCGGTCGGTGGCCTGCTCCGGGCTGTCGGTGGGCGGAAACATCCGTCGGCGGGCCTGCTCCGCCAGGCATTCCTGGGTGACCGGCTCGGCACAGCCGAACGTCATCCGGTCGATCGCCCGGCCGACCGCCTCGGCCGCCGCCTCCGCCTCAGCCCGCTGCTCGACGGTAAGCCTGCGACGAATCCGCTCGTCGTCCACTACCCGCTGGCAGTAGGCGGGGTCGTACCGGCCGGCGGGGCCGAGCCATTCGCAGCGGATGACGGAGGCGGAGGGATCGGGGTGAGCCGGGGTGTGGGAAGCATCCTGCGGGGTCCGAGCCGCGATGGCGGTGGGGGCGATGCCGGGCGCCGGCGGAGGCGAGCCACAGGCGGCCAGCATCAGGGCGGCGAGCACGAGCCCCGCCAGCCGTGGCCGGGCGGAACCGATGGTGGGAGCCGGGGCGCGCACTGGCGCAGCATAAGCCGCACGGCCGTCGCCCACCTGCCGTCCGGCGCGGCGACCACCAGCAGGTCAGATGGTGAGGACGAGCTTTCCTGCCGGGTGCCCGTCCCGGAGGTGCCGGATCGCGTCCGCTGCCTCGGCAAGGGGGTAGGTGCGGTCGACCGCCGGGGTGAGCGCGCCGGACTCGACGAGATCCCGTAGCTCGTCCAGGTCCTCGGCCCGCTCCACGGCGCTCACGCTGCGGAGCCGCTGGCCGGCGAACAGGGACAGCAGCGGCGCCCGGAACATCTGCCGGTCATAGCCGCTGAGCACCGGGCCCTTGGCGTACGCGCCGCCGACCAGCGCCAGCGTCCCGTGCGGGATGAGCGCACGCCGCAGCAGCGACAACGGCCGGTCACCGCCGGTGTCGATGACCACGTCGTACACCGGACCGTCGCGGTCGACCTCCTCGCTCGTGTAGTCGAGGACGTCCACGGCACCGAGGGAGCGGACGAAATCGGCCTTGGCCGGCGCGCAGACCGCGGTCACCGTCGCCCCGTAGGCCGTGGCGATCTGCACGGCCAGGGACCCGACACCGCCCGATGCGCCGATCACCAGCACCCGGTGCCCCGGGCGGACCTCGCCGCTGTCTCGTACGGCGCGTAGCGCCGTCATCCCGGAGACCGGCAGCGCGGCGGCCTGCGTGAACGACACGTTGGCCGGCTTGCGGGCCAGTCGCCGCTGCGGCGCGCTCGCGAACTCGGCGTACGAGCCGCGCAGGCTGGTGCCGTACACCTCGTCGCCCGGCCGGAACCGGGTCACCCGGGCGCCGACCGCGGCCACCACCCCGGCCAGGTCCCGGCCGCGCACCGGCACCCGGGGCCGGCGCAACCCGCTGGCCAGCCGCGCCAGGTAGGGGCGGCCGGCCATGAAGATCCAGACTCCGGGGTCGACCCCGGCCGCGCGGACCTGGACGAGGACATCCTCGTCGCCGATGGCCGGCCGGTCGATGTCGCGGAGCTGGAGCACGTCCGCCGGGCCGTAGGTGTCCTGGACGATGGCCTTCATGGTGCCGCCTCCTCGGGGTACTGGAACACGTCGTCGAGCCGTACGCCGAACACCCGGGCGATCCGGAACGCCATCTCCAGCGAGGGCGAGTAGCGGCCCTGCTCGATGGCGATGACGGTCTGCCGGGTCACGCCGATCCGCTCGGCGAGTTCGGCCTGGGTCATCTCGTCATGCGCGAAGCGCAGTGCGCGGATGGTGTTGGTGACCTGGGTCGGCTTCACCACTGCGGGACACCCGTGCGGTAGACGATCACCTTCGTCAGGGAGCCGACCACCGCCGACAGGACGAAGCACAGGTAGATGACGTTGGCGATCCAGAACCAGTCCCACTCGGCCAACGCCATGAGCATCGCCGACACCGCGCCGATGACCACGAACGCCTGGCCGACATGGTCGCCGAGCCGCCCGATCTCCCGGTCGCGAACGTCCTTGACGCGGGACGCCCGCGGGCTCACCACGCCCATCGCGATCTCGGCCACGATGTTCGCGACGATGGCGCCGCCGACCGTCCACAGCAGAATGCCGGCGTACGGGGTCGCGGGAAGCGGCCCACCGTCGACCCGGCTCAGGACGACCGCCGCGTAGACCGCGTACCCCACGACGCTGACCACCAGCATCGTCCAGGCGCGTTTCTCCTCGTGCGTCATACCGACTCCCGACGTAAAGAATTCTTGACACGTCCAGAGTAAGGCGTCTTTGACACCGTGTCTAGAAACTTTTACATCGGGTGGGTGCGGGAGCCGGCGACGGGGCCGACCCGGTCGCACCGGGGCCGGGGTCCGGGGTCCGGGGTCCGGGGTCCGGGGTCCGGGGCCGGCCCGGTCGCACCGGCCGGGGTCGGGGGCCGGCCAAAATGGCGTTGTCGCCCCGCCGGCCCGCGCCTAGCGTGAGGCGATGACTTCGCGACTCCTCTCGGTGACCTTCGACGCGCGCGATCCGGATCGCGTGGCGCGGTTCTGGGCCGGCATGCTCGGCCGGGAGATCGTCGAGGACGCCGGCGGTGCGCTCCTGCCGGGACCCGAAACCCAGCTCGGTCTCCGGTTCGCCCGCGGCGGCGCGGAGATGGTGCGGCCGAACCGCATGCACCTCCACCTGACCAGCGCCAGCCCTGACGACCAGCAGCAGACGGTGGCGACGGCGCTGCGGCTCGGCGCACGTCACCTCGACGTCGGGCAGCGCCCCGAGGAGGGGCACATCGTCCTGGCCGACCCCGAGGGCTACGAGTTCGACGTGATCGAGCCGGGCAACAACTACCTCGCCGGGTGCGGCTTCCTCGGGGAACTCAGCTGCGACGGCACCCGGGGCGTCGGCCTGTTCTGGAGCGAGGCGCTCGGCTGGCCGCTGGTGTGGGACCAGAACGAGGAGACCGCGATCCAGTCACCGCACGGCGGCACGAAGGTCGCGTGGGGCGGCCCACCCGTGGCCCCGAAGCAGGGGCGGAACCGGCAGCGCTTCGACCTCGCCCCGGCCGGTGGCGACCAGCAGGCGGAGGTCGACCGGCTGCTCTCTCTCGGGGCCAGTCGGCTCGAGGTCGCTGACGACGGCACCGTCGTGCTGGCGGATCCGGACGGCAACGAGTTCTGCCTCCGACGGAACTGACCGGAGCGACGCTACGGCGACTGAGCCGGCCCGTCAGGGAGGCTTCGGCACCTGCCGGTTGAAGCGGGGCTTGAGGGCCAGGACGAGGGCTTCCTTCGTACCCCCGGGGTTGTCGGCGTCGAGCGTTCTCGGACGTCACCTGGTTGGTAGGGCCCCACACGGTCCTGGATGGCCCTCGCGCAGGCCGCAGCGCCGACCGTCGTCGAGCCGGGCGTCGCACCAGACGCGGTGGCGGAGGTGCTGGCTGTCCTCCTCACTGAGGGTGGTCTCGCCGAAGTCGAACGCGGTGACGTGGGCGAGGGAGTCGCGCAGCGCGGCGGCCAGGCCGGTGGCGGCGTCCTGGCTGGTCAGGGTGGTGGGCAGGTGGATGATCCAGTGGGGTGCGGTCATCGCTGCCACCGGCTGTTCGGTGACCAGTCCGGGTCGGTGAAGCGGCAAGCAGTGTGGCGGGACTGCCACTGGCGTAGGGCCTGGCGGATGCGTTCGGCCTCGGTGTTGGCGGTGGTCAGCTCGCGGTGCAGGCGGTCGAGCTCGTCGGCGAGCCGGTTGAGGTAGGCGTGCACCTGCTCGGGGTCGAGGCCACGCCAGCGGGTGTCGAAGGTGGCGACGCGGACCTGATATGCCTGCGGTCGTCCACGCGTTCCGTAGATCATGGCTAAGACATCTCCGGCAACCGGGAACCCGACCCCGCGTGGGCAGCCGCGCCCTGTCCGGCGGACCCGACGACCGCTCCAACCTGGTCATCGTTGAAGCCCGCGGCGCGGAGGGTTGCCCGTCCCCAGCGGGCGAGTCGGCAGGGGTACGGCACCCGCTCGTTGCGGCAGAGCAGGCCGTGCGGCCACGGCTCCGGCGCATGGACGCGTACCGCATGTGCAGCCAGGGCCACGTCCTCGTCGGGGACGGGAGTGAGCACGGGAAAGTCAGCGAGTATGTCGGACATGGGTGATGGCCTCCGCCGTCGTGGTGCGTGAGTGGCGCCGGGGCGGACGGGGACGGCCGCGACCGTAGCGGAAAACGACGCGGCCGGAGCCAGCATCCGCCCCGGGTCATGCGACCAGCCTCGTGTCCCGGCCGAGGAAGAACCACAGCGTGCGAGGGGCCTCAGTGACGCAGAAGTGAGGCGTCTGCGTGCCCGCCACGTAGACGGACTGTTACTAGAGTGGCGGCAGGACGGAGGGAGATCGGGCGTGGCATTGAAGCGACACCGGCTCTGCCAGCGGCGCAAGGCTCTCGGCTACAGCCAGGAGCGCCTGGCCGACCTTCTTGGCGTAGATCGCTCTACGGTGGTCCGCTGGGAGAATGCCGAGACGAATCCCCAGCCGTGGCATCGCACGCGGATCGCCTCCGCGTTGGGAGTTACGCTCGAACAGCTCGATGACATGCTCGTCGACGTGTCGCTGGCAGCACATCGAGGGCGGACCATGGGAGAAGACACTCACCGGCCCGGTTCTGGCGCCGCTCGCCAGGAGCTCACGGACGGCCTCCGGACGTTCCTCACCAGCTACCTGGCGACCTCCGACGGACCGGCCCCATCCCATGCCGAGGTACGGCTGGCCGTCGGTCGAGTGCACAACCTCTACCAGCGCGCGAACTACACGTCCACCTCCCGGCTGCTGCCCGACGTGCTCGGCCGCGCCACTGCGCTCACAACCAAGACCACTGGATTGCACCGCCGTAGAGCCTTTCGGCTGCTCGCTGCCGCTTACATCGCCGCCTCGAAGCTGGCGACCAAGGTAGGCGACGGTGGCACCGCCCTGCTGACCGCCGATCGGGCGGCCACCGCCGCCCGGTTGGCGCACGACCAGGCGTTGACAGCCGTTGCGGCCTATCAGGCGGCATGCGGGCTGTTGCGGCTGCCCGGAAGGGCGGCCGAGGCCGAACAGATCGTGCTGTCCAGCGTCAACCGACTGGGCCCCGCTGAGGACCCCGAGATGCTGTCGGCCCAGGGAGCGCTATTGCTCCTGGCTGCGGTCATGCGTGCGGGAAACGGTGACCGCACGGAAGCCGGCCGATTCATCAGGCGGGCTGACGAACTGGCGGCGGTGCTGGGCTCCGACGGCAATCGGCTGTGGACCGGGTTCGGGCCAACGAACGTTGCCATCCATGCGGTGTCTGTGGCCGTTCAGGCCGGTTACGCCGAGCAGGCGCTCAACATCGGCGCACGCCTCCACACCGCACGGATGCCAGCGGTGCTCGTCGGTCGGCGGGCGCAGGTGCACGTCGACCTGGCGGCAGCAACCCTGCTGTCTTGCGGCGACAGTTCGGTCTCGGTCCTGCACCTGTTGGAAGCCGAGCGGGTCGGTGCCGAGGCGATCTACGTCAACGTGCAGGCACGCTCGCTCGTGCTTGACCTGCTGAACCGGGAACGCCGGACCGTCACGCCCGGGCTACGGGCGCTGGCGGAGCGGGCTGGATTGTCGGCATGACTCAACGCAAGGTGCTCGCTCTCGTGGTCTGTGCCGCTCCTCCGGTATTGCGCATCGGTGAATTGATTGACCTGCTCCTGAAGGACGGCTGGACGGTTTGCGTGACTGCCACGCCGACCGCGGCGAGGTGGGTCGACCGAAGGGAACTAACGCGGCAGACGGGGCACCCGGTGCGGGCGGAGTGGCGGATGCCTGGCGATCCGGAGCCGCATCCACCCCCCGATGTCGTCGCCGTGCTACCGGCCACCTTCAACGTGATGAACAAGTGGGCGCTCGGAATCAATGACACCCCAGCGCTCGGCATCTTGAATGAGGTCCTGGCTGCGGACATCACCGTTTACGCGTATCCGAACGTCAAGGCTGAACTCGCCGCTCATCCCGCGTACGCAGCACACCTTGGGACGCTGACAGCGGCGGGGGTGAAGGTTCATCCGCTGCGCGCGGACATGACGTGGGAAGAGATCGCCAACGAAATCGCCTCACCGACGGCGACGAACGTTTCCGCTGAGCGGTAGCCGCCAGCCGGCCTGCCCGGTTGGGACGAGGGGGCGATGGCCCCGTGGCCCGGATGATGGAGACCGTTCGTCTGTCGTAGTCGGATTCAACCCGTGAAGGGGCGGCGCGACCAGGCCACGACTGGTTAGCTCTTCTGAGTGACGGACTTTGATCAGGGCATCTACGAACATCTGATCACTCAGCAGGTTGCGGGACAGCTCCGGCACCTCGATGCCGTCCGGATCCAGCAGGAGCAGCTCGATCCCGGCGACGCACACGACGTCCTCGCCCGTCACATCTCGGCCCTCGTCCGTCGTGCCCTGCTCGCCGTGCCCGGGGGCGACGACAAGGTAGAGAGGCAGGTCGAGCTGGCGAACCGGATTGCCGCAAGCATCGCCGCCGCCGGCCCTCGCGTCGTTACCCGGGATGACCAGGTCGCCGACTCCCACCGGCTGCTGTATGCGATTGCCGCGCCGCCCACACCACCGGCGCTGCCGGCCTTCCCCCAGCGTCCCGCCACTCCCCTGGCCACTGGCGCCCTTCTGGTCAACGGCCGTCATCAGCCGCGGGTTGGCCACGAGGTCAGCTACGAAATGGCGTCGGCCGGCTCCGTCGACCTGCTGTGCGCGTTCATCAAATGGCACGGCCTCCGCTTGATCGAACCCGCCATTCGCGAGTTGACGGCGCGCGGTGGTCGTCTCCGCGTCATCACCACCACCTACCTGGGCGCCACTGACCAGCGTGCGGTGGACCGTCTCGCCGAGTTGGGCGCCGAGATCAAGGTGTCCTACGAAACCAGGACTACCCGTCTGCACGCCAAGGCCTGGCTGTTCCGCCGCAGCAACGGGATGAGCACTGCCTATGTCGGCTCCTCCAACCTCTCCAAGTCGGCGTTGGTCGACGGCCTGGAGTGGAACGTCCGGATCTCCAACGTCGAACAACCGCATGTCATCGATACGTTCGCCGCGACGTTCGAGGACTACTGGAACGATCCGGCATTCGAGGCGTACGACCCGGCGAGGGATGGCGAACGTCTCGGGCACGCGCTGCGCGGCGAGCGAACCGCCGGCGATGACGCCACGGAGATCGCGAACCTGGAGGTCCGGCCGTACGGGTACCAGCGGGAGATCCTTGACGACCTGACCGCCGAGCGTGAGGTGCACGGCCGGTGGCGGAACCTAGTGGTGATGGCTACCGGCACCGGCAAGACCGTCGTCGCCGCGTTGGACTACCGCCGGCTGCACAAGGTCGGAAAGGTGGACTCGCTGCTGTTCGTGGCGCACCAGGAACAGATCCTGCGGCAGAGCCGGTCAACGTTCCGGCAGGTGATGGGCGACGGCAGCTTCGGCGAGCGGCTGGTCGCCGGGGAGAGGCCGACGCGGTGGCGACACGTCTTCGCCTCGATCCAGTCGCTGCAACGGCAGGACGTCGACCCCGATGCCTTCGACATGGTGATCGTCGACGAGTTCCACCACGCCGAGGCGAAGACGTACGCCCACCTCCTGGAGTGGCTGCGACCGCGCGTACTCCTGGGGCTGACGGCGACCCCCGATCGAGCCGACGGCCGCGACGTACGGCGGTGGTTCGACGGACATGCGGCCGTGGAACTGCACCTCCGGGAAGCGCTAGACCGGCAGTTGTTGGCGCCCTTCCACTACTTCGGGCTGCACGACGACGTGGACCTGTCGCATCTCGCGTGGAAGCGCGGGCAGGGCTACGACCGGGGCGAGTTGGAGAACGTCTACACCGGCAACGAAGCGCGGGCACGGCTCGTGCTGCGCGCCGCCCAGCGCCTCGCTGACGTCCGTCGGATGCGGGCGCTGGGGTTCTGCGTGAGCATCGGGCATGCCGTCTTCATGGCCGAGTGGTTCAACCGCCACGGCGTGCCGTCGGCCGCGGTTACCTCGGAAGTCGGTCGGCCAGTGCAACAAGGACTGCTTCGCGACTTCAAGAGCGGCAAGCTGCGGGTGCTTTTCACCGTCGACCTCTTCAACGAGGGCGTCGACCTGCCGATGGTCGACACGATCTTCCTGCTGAGGCCGACCGAAAGCGCCACCATCTTCCTTCAGCAACTCGGTCGTGGCCTGCGCCTGGACGACGACAAGCCCTGCCTGACGGTGCTCGACTTCATCGGCGGGCAGCACGCCAACTTCCGGTTCGACCTGCGCTGGCGCGCGCTGGCCGGGGTCGGCCGCCGCGAGGTGTACGACGCGGTTGAGCAGGGCTTCCCGACGCTTCCCAGCGGGTGCCACATCGAGCTGGATCGGGTGGCCAAGGAGGTCGTGCTCCGCAACCTGGAGCGGGCGGTCCCGTCGTCAAAGAACAGCATGGTCGCCGAGCTACGACAGCTCGGGGACGTCTCCTTGTCGGAGTTCCTGCGGGACACCGGCCTGGAAATCGAGGACGTGTACCGCTCTGCGACGTTGGGCGGCTGGACCGGCCTACGGCGGCTCGCTGGTGTGGAGACCTCGACACCGGGGTCGGCTGACCGAGAGCTGGCGAGGGCGATCGGACGCATGCTGCACACCGACGACCCGGACCGCCTGGCGTTGTGGGAGCAGGTCGCGGCCGGCGGTCCGGTGCCCGACGGTCGACTGCTGGACATGCTGCACTTCAGCCTGTGGGGGCCGAACGTGCCGCTGTCGCAGCGAGAGCAACGGTTGGCGCAGCTCTGGGCCGAGCCCGCGCGGTGCGCTGAGTTACGCCAGGTCGCGGGGGTGCTGCGGGAGCGGATTCACCGGGTCACCGAGCCGGTCGGGTTGGGGCGGGTGCCGCTGCGGGTGCACGCCCGGTACAGCCGCAACGAGGCGTGCGCGGCGTTCGGGATGCCGAACCCGGGATCGCTGCGGGAGGGCGTGAAGTGGCTGCCCGACGAGCGGGCCGACATCTTCTTCGTGACGCTGCTGAAATCCGAGCAGCACTACTCGCCCACCACGATGTACGCGGACCGGGCGGTCACCGAAACGCTGTTTCAGTGGGAGTCGCAGAGCACCACGACCGCTGCGTCGGCAACCGGGCAGCGGTACATCCACCACGAAAAGCAGGGGTCGACGGTGCACCTGTTCGTGCGGGAAACCAAGGTGGCCGAGGGAAACATGGGTGTGCCCGCCTACCTGTATGCCGGGCCGATGGCGTATCGGGAGCACACCGGCGAGCGGCCGATGCGGATCATCTGGGAGCTGGCCCGTCCCCTGCCCGCCGACATGTACGCAGCCGCCCGCGCGATCGCCGCTTAGCTAACGGTCGGAACGCCGTCGCTGCTCGCCACCGCGCACCTCAACCGTCCCCTCGTCGAACTCGGCTGAGCCCAGCGACTACCTGGCCGACACCACCTGCCGGACCAGGGCCTGCATCCGCGTCCGGTCCGCAGAGTTGGCAGACATCTGCTTGAGACCGGCCGCTGCGGGCGTGCCGAAGAACCGGTGCAGCACGTCGGCGGCCTGGCGCCCGGTGATGCTGGTCGGCCAGTCAGCGGCTCGCAACCCGGCGGCGTACGCCGCGTGGATGAGCCGCCACAGGTCGACCGCGTCCTTGGCGGCGAACCGGCCCCGGTAGGCGAGGGCCTTCAGACAGAGCGCGGACGTCACGTCCGGGAGCGCGAGGCGCAGGCTCAGGTCCACACCGCTGGTGAGCTGGACGCGGACGTCCAGCAGCTCGGCGGGGCGGTGCAGGGCGAGTATGAGGCCGGGCACCTCGTCGACCACCAGACCGCCGTGGCGCTGGTTGGGCACCAACGCGCCCTGGTACGACGGCGCGAGGATGTCGATCACCAGGCTCAGTTGGCCGTCTGAATCGTCCGTGTCGCGCGCGAACCGGTTGGCTGCCTCCCGGGATCGGTAGCCGCGCTCGATGAGAGCTGCCGGGAGGCGAGGGTCGGCGATGACGGTGGGCAACGCGGCGAAGTCGGCATCAGCGGTCTCGCGCATCGGCACGTGCGCGGAGACCCCGTGCAGTGCCACGAGCAGCGTGACCATGTGGCCACCGACGATCCGGTAGTCCAGGTCAAGGGAGGTGGTGATGTGGGCCAGGTCCCCGAGCGTCAGAAATCCGGCGTCGGCGGCCCGGCTGGTGGAGACGAGGGAGACAGGTCGAGGCTCGGCCGGGACCGGACGCGCCGGCATCGGCCCGGTCATGCCGCGTACCCCCGCTCACGGTGACGGCGGCGGAGCGCGTCCCACACGCGCTGCGCCGCCTCCTCGCTGTCCGGGCCCGGCGAACGCCGCACGTCCCAGAGGATCTGCAGTGGGTCGGCAAGGGGAAGACCGACCGTTACCTCCTCCACGGACGGCTGCCACAGCCCGGGGTCCTTCGGCACGGTGAATTCGAGCGTTGCCTCCTCCTCGCCTGCGGGGACAAAGCCCGCACCGGCCAGGTCCACGCCGGTACGGGCGTAGAGCATGGCGCGAGCCGGGGCACGCCAGGGAGCGATGATGTCAGCCGCGACGTCTCCGGATACCGCCACGCCGGGCCGATCGGCTGCCGCGACCAACTCGACCACCGCCCGGGCCTGCTCAACGACTGGCGGCAAGCCGTACCAGTACGTGCTGATCCCACCCGGCCCGGGATAGCTCCCCAACCACCACCGGATCGCCGCATCGATGTCCCGGACCGTCCACCCGTTCGACGTGCGGTGCACGATCTCCTCCTCGGCAAGGGCACGCAGGGCCTGGGACACCCGGGGCTGGGAGACGCCGGCGAGGGCGGCCAGTTCATGCTGGCTGGCGTACGGACGCTGAATCATCCGGCGAACCAGGGTGAAGGTGCCCCACGGCACCGGGCCGGGCTTGGCGGACCGCTTAGCCGCTTCTGCCGGCGGCTGTAGGACGATTCGCTCCCTGCCGATGTGCAGCACACCCGCAATCCGCTGGCCGCCCTCGGCCAACCAGGACCAGCCCGCCGCCTCCACTGCTTCTCGAACGCCGGGCGTGGCCGCCGGAACGATGATCAGACAAGGTTCAGCATGGCGGCTGACCAGGGCAGCGATGTCACGAGGGCTCAGCGGGGTTGGGGACGCAATGACGGTCAGCGTGGCGCGGGTGTTGCCGTACGTCAGCTCGACGCGGTCAGCGTCGCGCGGAATGAGCACGACACCGGCTTCCGTCACGGCCAACCAGGCGGTCGTCGATATAAGCATTACCCGGACTCCTTTGGTAATACTTATACACCCCGTGGGCCGGGCTCGTCGCTGAACAGGCGCGCCACGCCGTCACCGTTGCGACCTCAATGCGCCTCAATCCGGCATCGCCTGCTCGTCACCCGGCAAAGGGCTGCGCCGGGAGGCCGACGCCGGCGTCCGGGAGCACGAGCACGGAGCCGGCGAGTGGTTGATCGGCCAGCGACGCGTCGTCGAGTCCGTGGCGCGCGGTGGTGATGAAGAGATCCGTCAGGGCCGGCCCGCCGAACGCGCAGGCGGTCGGTTGGCTGACCGGTACCGGGATGATCCGGTCGAGCGTGCCGTCGGGGGTGTACCGGTGCACGGCCGAACCACCCCACAGGGCCACCCAGACACAGCCGTCGGCATCGACCGTCAGCCCGTCCGGCGCCCCATGACCGGCGTCCACCGTCGCCAGCGGTCGGCGGCCGTGGACCAGGCCCGTACCGGCGTCGACATCGAAGACGTCAATGCGGTTGGTCGCGGTGTCCACGTAGTACATGCGGCACCCGTCCGGGCTCCATCCGATGCCGTTGCTGATGGTGACGTCGTCAAGGACCACCACCACGTCACCAGCGGCGTCCACCCGCCGCAGCGTCCCGCCGCCCGGCGCGGCGTCGTAGCGCATCGTCCCGGCCCACAGCCGCCCGGTGGGGTCGACGGCGGCGTCGTTGCCCCGCACGCCGTCCTCCGGCCAGGTGACCAGCCAGTCGAAGCCGCCAGCCGAGTCGTACCGGCCGATGCCGTCGCGCAGGTTGACGACCAGGCCGCCGGCGGATCGCGGCCTGGCGGCACCGACGTGTTGATCCGCCCGGAGCACGTCGTCGGCTCCGGTGGCGGGATCGAGCTGGTGCACCTCACCGTCGAGAACGTTCACCCAGATCAGCCGGCTCGCCGCCGGGTTCCAGGTCGGTCCCTCGCCCAGGTCCGCCTCGACCTGCTGGGCGACATCAAGCTTGCTGATCGTCACGGCTTGCCCTCGTTCCAGTTTGGCCATGCTGGCCCCTCCGCACCCGTACCGGTGGGCGGACACGATAGCCCGGCTGGGGACCTGGAGACGGTGCCCCGGGCCCATTATTGCTTTTTTATGAATACTTCTTGACGGGGCTGTTACCCGGCTGCCAGGGTGATCAACGCCTCGGCGCGCAGGGCGCCGGCCAGATGGGGTCGATGCAGGCCACGGCACCGCGTGGTGCCGAGGGCAGTCGGTCGCCGTACTGAAAGGAGCTCGTGCGTCATGAAGCGCACCCGTTGGGCGGCGGCCTCCGCCGCCGCCCTCGCCCTCGCCTCGATGCTCACCGCGTGTTCGTCCGGGCAGGCCGACACCGCCGCCGGCAGCGGCGACAGCAAGCCGAAATCCGGCAAGATCAAGATTGCGTACCTGCAGAAGCAGGGCGACCAGCAGTACTTCGTGGACGAAGGCGCCGGCGCCAAGGCCAAGGCAACCGAGCTGGGCGACGTCGAGGTCAGCATGTTCGACCTGGGCACCGACTCGGACAAGGCGATCAACGCCCTCGACCAGGTCATCGCGCAGAAGTTCGACGCGATCGCCATCGTCGTACCCGACCAGCTCATCGGCCCCCAGGTCATCGACAAGGCGAAGCAGGCCGGCATCCCCCTGATCGCCTCGGACGACGGGATCAAGGACGCCGCCGGCGCCGAGGCGCCGTTCGCCGGCTTCGACGGCGCCGCCATGGGCGAGAAGGTCGGGACCGAGGCGGGCACGCTGTTCAAGCAGTCCGGCTGGTCGGCGGCCGACACCCGGATCATCAGTGCCTTCAAGCAGGACCTGTCGGTGTGTCAGGACCGGGTCAACGCCGCGGACAAGGCCTTTGCGGCGGCCGCGGGCGCCGAGGTCAAGGTGATCAAGCTCGGCACCGACAACTCCGCGGTCGACGCTCAGAACAAGACCGGAGCGCTGGTCACCGCGAACGCCGGCGTCAAGCACTGGATCGTCTACGGCTGCAACGACGAGAACGTCTCCGGCGTGGTGACCGCGCTGGCGAACGCCCGCTTCGGCGCCACCGACGTGATCGGTGTCGGCCTCGGCGCCTACCTCGCCTGCAAGGACTGGCAGGCGGGCACCGCGACCGGTTTCAAGTCAGCTCTGTTCATCGACGGGCGCGAGGTCGGCGCATCGGCGGTGCAGGCACTGGTCAAGAAGGTGCGCGACGGTGTCGACCTGCCGGCCAAGACCGTGGCCAACACCGCGATCGTGAACAAGGACACGTGGCAGTCCGCCGGGGTCAAGTGCAGCTAGCGCGGGGAGCCGGTGCTGGGGCGGGAGATCCGGTCTCCCACCCCGGCACCGCCCTGTTCGACAGCGATTGATCTCCCTGCCGACCTACCCGAGAGGAGGTGTCCCTGTGCTGCGTCTTCGCGGTCTCTCGAAGAGCTTCGCAGGCCTGCCTGCCCTGCGCGACGTCAGCATCGACTGCAACCCCGGCGAGGTGCTCGCGCTCATGGGCGAGAACGGTGCCGGCAAGTCGACCCTGCTGAAGATCCTGGCCGGCGAACATGTGCCGGACAGCGGAACCGTCGAACTCGACAACGAGCCGCTGCCGCTGGGATCCCCCACCAAGGCCCGGCGCGCCGGTATCCGGATCATCAGCCAGGAACCGGAGATCATCCGCGACGTCTCCGTGGCCGAGAACATCTTTGTCGGCAACGTGTCCACCGGCGGTGGACGCCGGTTCGACCGGAAGAGGCTGACCGCCGCCGCCCACGAACATCTGCGCCGGCTCGGCTTTGCCGGACTGCTCCAGCCGGAGGCGCGGGGTCAGGACCTCTCCCCGGCACAGCGCCAACTGGTCGAGATCGCCCGTGCGCTCGTGGACACGCCCAAGGTGCTCGCCCTCGATGAGCCGACCTCGTCGCTGACCGACCGGGAGGCCGACGCCCTGTTCGCGCTGGTCCGGCAATTGCGGGACAGTGGCGTCGCGGTGATCTACGTGTCCCACCGGATGGCCGAGATCTTCCAGCTCGCCGACCGGATCGCCGTCCTCCGCGACGGCGCGCTGGTCGGCGAGCGGTCCACGGCCGCGACGGCCGAGAACGAGGTCGTCCGGCTCATGGTCGGCCGTGATCTGTCCGGCATGTTCGTGCGCGCGCACGCGGCCGACGAACGGGTGGTGCTCACGCTCGAGGACGTCACCACCGACGACGTCAGCGGGATCAGCCTCCAGGTCCGGGCCGGTGAGGTCGTCGGCCTCGCCGGGCTCGTCGGCGCCGGACGCTCGGAACTGGCCCGAGCCATCTTCGGCGACGTTCCCCTCCGTTCTGGCCGGGTGCTCGTCGACGGACAGCCGATCGAGCTGCGCTCGCCGCGCGATGCCATCGATGCCGGGATCGGGCTCGCCCCCGAGGAGCGCAAGGCGGACGCGCTGCTGCTCGAGCGCTCCGTGCGGGACAACGCGTCGCTGGCCGTCCTCGACCGCCTCAGCAGATTCCGCTTCGTCCGCCGCGGCGCGGAACGTGAGCTCGTCGAGGGCCTCGCCACGCGACTCCGCGTGCGTACCCCGTCGATCGAGCACGAGGTCGAGAAGTTGTCCGGCGGTAACCAGCAGAAGACGGTGCTGGTCCGCTGGCTGGCCCGCAAGCCGAAGGTGCTCATCCTCGACGAACCGACTCGTGGCGTGGACGTGGGCGCGAAGGCGGAGATCTACGCGACCATCGACGCGCTTGCCGCCGAGGGCGTCGCCGTGCTCGTCGTCTCCTCTGAGCTGCCGGAGGTCCTCGGCCTCTCGGACCGAATTGTCGTCATGCAGAACGGCCGAATCACGGGCGAGCTGACCCGCGGCGAGGCGACCGAAGAACGCGTTCTCGCCCTCGCCATGGCCGACCACCTGACCGGAGCTTCCTGATGACCCAGACACAGAACGACCAGCGACTGGACCACGCGGCCGAGCCCGGAGCCGTGGGTACGAACGGGGCCGCCGCTCGGTTCGCCCGGCTTCGGGTTCCCTTCAACCAGAACACGTCGCTGCTGATCGCGCTCGCCGTGCTCGTCACGATCATCGGAGTTCAGGCGCCCGAGTTCTTCGGCTCGGCCAACCTGCGCACGATCGGCACCACGATCGCCATCGCCGGTGTCCTCGCGGTCGCCCAGACCATCGTGATCATCATCGGTGGCCTGGACATCTCGGTCGGCTCGATCACCGGCCTCACGTCGGTGACCTGCGCGATGGTCTTCACCTCCGCCGGCGGCCCGTTCCCCGGCCTGCTGTCCGCGCTCGCCGCAGGCCTCGCGTGCGGGCTCGTCAACGGGGTCATCATCGTGTACGGCCGAGTCAACCCGGTGATCGCCACGCTCGCCACGCTCGCCGCCTACAAGGGCATCGCGCAGTTGATCTCGGACGGCCGGGCGCAGGGCTACACCGGCGCCGACCCCATCTTCATCTTCATCGCGCGCGGCTCGATCGCCGGCATCCCCACGCTCATCTGGGTGTTCGCCCTGATCGCGGTGGCCGCGCACGTACTGCTCAAGTACACCGACATCGGCCGGAACCTGTACGCCATCGGCGGCAACGACAAGGCGGCCCGGCTCGCCGGCGTCAACCTGAACCGCTACATCATCGCCGCCTACTGCCTCACCGGCGCCGTCGCCGGCTTCGCGGGCATCCTGCTGACCGCCAAGACCGGCTCGGGGCAGCCGGTGTCCGGCAGCGAAGGACTCGAGCTGTACTCCATCACCGCCGCCGCCCTCGGTGGTTGCGCGATGCAGGGCGGTCGCGGCACGATCCCCGGCACCGTCCTCGCCCTCGTCCTGCTCGGCGTACTCGAGAACGGGCTCAACATCCTCGGCGTCAACTCCTTCTGGCAGAACGTCGCCAAGGGAAGCCTCCTCGTCGCCGCGGTCGTGATCCAGCAGCGGCGCTCCGGCGAACGACGGATCGGCCTGCCCCGGTGAGCCAGCAACCCACGCCTACCGTGCCCGGCGGCCGGGGTCTGCTCTCCGGTCGGGTCGCGGTCGTCACCGGCGCGGCCTCCGGAATCGGTGCCGCCGTCGTGGACCGATTCACCGCCGAGGGCGCAGCGGTGATCGCCGTGGACCGGGTACCCGACGTGACCGGCTCCGGCGCCGCGTCGGTCCGGAGGCTGGTCGGTGACGTGTCCCAGGCCGCCACCTGGGAGGCCGTCGCCGACCTCGCCCGAGCCGAGTTCGGACGGCTTGACGTCCTGTTCTCCAACGCCGCCGCGATGGTCACGGCCCCCGCGCACGAACTCGACGAGGCGGACTGGGACCGGCAACTCGCGGTCAACCTCAAGGCCGCCTACCTCGGTGTGCGCTCGTGCCTCGGGCTCCTGCGCGCCAGTGGGCACGGGTCGGTCGTGCTCACGTCCTCGGTGCACGCCACGCACGGGCTGCCCGGCCATCCCGCGTACGCGGCGTCGAAGGGTGGGCTCCTCGCGCTGGCACGTCAGCTCGCGGTCGAGTACGGACCGGATGTCAGGGTCAACGCCGTCGTGCCCGGGCCCATCCTCACGCCGGTCTGGGACGGCATCGACCAGGCTGCCCGCGACCGCAGCGTCGCGGCTACCGCGGCGCACCGGTTCGGCCGTCCCGACGAGGTCGCGGCCGCGGTCGCGTTCCTCGCCAGCGACGAGAGCTCGTACATCACCGGCACTACGATCACCGTCGACGGCGGCTGGTCGGCAAAGAAGGACTCGGCGTGAGCAACTACCCGGACCGTGGCCTCCACGGGCACCTCGTGCGGGAGGTCGGTCGCCGCATCATCTCCGGCGAGTTCCCACCCGCCGCGACCATCGAGATCGACCGCCTGGAGCGGGAGTACGACGTAAGCCTCACCGTGGTGCGCGAGGCGATGCGCGTCCTCGCCGCGAAGGGCCTCGTCGACGCCCGGCCGAAGCGCGGCACCTTCGTTCGGCCACGCACGGACTGGAGTCTGCTGGACCCGGACGTCCTGCAGTGGCAGTTCGAGGGCGCCGACAATGACGCGTTCCTCGCCAACCTGGCGGAGGTACGGCTCATCGTCGAACCGCAGGGAGCCCGCCTCGCCGCGGCCCGCCGAACCGAGGCGGACCTGGACGCGCTCGAGGCCGCACTCGCATCCGTGACGGCCGAAACCACCACCGAGACCGTCATCGACGCCGACCTCGCGTTTCACCGCGCTCTGCTCGCCGCGACACACAACGAGCTGCTCGTCCGGATGGAGCACATCATCGAGATCGGCCTACGCACGCGGGATCTCATCGTGCACGCCCAGGGCCACCGCGACGACTTCCTACCACCCCACCGGGCGGTGCTGGACGCGGTACGGGCCGCCGACGGCGACCGCGCCGAGCAGGCCATGCGGGCACTGCTGGAGCAGGCCGCGCGCGACGAGCGCCAGCTGCGCCCATGAAGATCACCCGCATCGAGACCTTCCTCGTGCCACCGCGGTGGCTGTTCTGCCGCATCGAGACCGACGACGGCGTGGTCGGCTGGGGCGAACCGGTCGTCGAGGGGCGCGCCGAGCCCGTACGGGCCGCTGTCGAGGTGCTTGCCGAGCAGCTCGTCGGGCAGGATCCGCTGCGCATCGAGGACCACTGGCAGGTGCTGACCAAGGGTGGGTTCTACCGTGGCGGACCGGTGCTGTCGTCCGCCGTCGCCGGGATCGACCAGGCCCTGTGGGACATCGCCGGCAAGACCTACGGCGCCCCCGTACACGCACTGCTCGGTGGCCCCGTACGTGACCGGGTCCGGATGTACGCCTGGGTGGGCGGCGATGAGCCCGCGGAACTCGCGGAGGCCCTCACGGCACAGGTCGAGGCCGGCTTCACCGCGGTCAAGATGAACGCCACCGGCCGGTTCCCGAGGAGCGGATCCCTCGGCGACATCCGCGCCGTCGTCGAGCGCGCGACACTCGCGCGCGACGTGCTCGGACCGTCCCGGGACTTCGCCCTCGACTTCCACGGCCGGGTCACGGCGGCCGACGCCCGCCGCGTGCTCCCGCTGCTCGAGGAGCTGTACCCGCTGTTCGCCGAGGAACCGGTGGTGCCCGAGCACTCGCACCGGCTGCCGGACGTCGTGGCAGCCACCACGATCCCGATCGCGACCGGCGAACGCCTCTACTCGCGGTCGGAATTCCTGCCGGTCCTCCAGGCCGGCGTGACCGTTGTCCAACCTGACCTCTCCCACGCCGGCGGCATCTCCGAGACCCGGCGCATCGCGGCCCTGGCCGAGACGTACGGCGTACACCTCGCGCCCCACTGCCCGCTCGGACCCATCGCGCTGGCAGCCAGCCTGCAGGTCGCGTTCGCGACGCCGAACCACCTCATCCAGGAGCACAGCATCGGCATCCACTACCACACGGACGCCGGGCTGCTCGACTACCTGGTCGACCCCGCGGTGTTCACGTTCGTGGACGGGTACGCGCGGCGGCTCGAGCGGCCCGGCCTGGGCATCGAGGTGGACGAGACCGCCGTACGGCGCGCCGACCAGGCCGGCCACGCCTGGCGCAACCCCATCTGGCGACACGACGACGGCTCGTTCGCCGAATGGTAGGGAACACCCCGGCGGCCAGGCGGGTCCCGCTGACCGCGGAGGTCGACCTCGCCCTTGGTGGTCGCTGGACCTCGCTGGCGGGCGGTGGCCGCGAATGGCTGTGGTCCCGCGCGGATCCGGCGCGCGGGCACGTCCGGCCCGGCGCGGATTTTGTCGATGTGGGTGGGCTCGAGGAGTGCGTTCCGACCGTACGCGGCAGGCCGGACCACGGAAGTGCGTGGTCGCGACCCTGGCGGCACGACGGGGGAGATGCCGTCGTCGACTGCGCCGACTTCGTGCTGCGCCGCCGGATCGAGCACGTCGATGGGGCCGTTGTGGCGTCGTATCGACTGTCGGCGGACCCGGGCTATCGCTTCCTGTGGGCGGGCCACGCGTTGCTCGACGTGTCGGATTCGGCCCGACTCGTCGCCCCACCTGGCACGCCGGCGCTGGTCTACTCCGAGGCTGCGGCCGTCCTCGGCGATGCGTGGCCGACCGGTGCCACGACGATGACGGGAAGCTGGCCGGAGCCGTTGGGGTTGCCACTGTCCCAGCTCGGACCGGCCGACGGCTCGGCGGTGGGGGCGATCCTCGGGTGCGCCGAGGTACGCGTCACCGACGGGGCGGACACGCTCCGGATGCGGCTCGAGGTGGACGACCAGCCGGCCGGTACGGCGCTGTGGCGCAACCTCGGCGGCTTTCCGCCATCGGCGCCGTACCGCAGCATCGGAGTCGAACCGATGCTCGGCGGTGTCTTCGACCTGGCCGAGGCCGCACCACACGAAGCGGCGACGGTGCCGGCGTCCGGTGAAGTCGCGTGGCGGCTCGTCATCTCCGCCGAACGGACCGGCCGATGACCGCGCTGTCCCGGGCGGCCGGTGGCCGCCGACACGTCGTCGGCGGCCACCGGTATGCACGCGATGGCGGCTACTGAACACTCACCCGCTGCTGGTGGTAGTTCTTCCCCTGCCCCTCGGGCTTGTAGTTGCCTTCCACGTTGCCGGCGATGTCGATCGAGAACCAGTTCACCGTGGTATCGCTGGTCACCGTGATGTTCTGCACCCCCTCACGCATCCCGGCCAGCGCCAGCTTCGGCGAGTCGTACGTCGGCCGGCTGCCGTCCAGCGTGTAGTACACGTTCGCCGGCTCACTGGTGCGGAAGGTGAACGCCGTCGCCCCCGGCTCCCGGCCGACGACCTCCAGCGACGTCCGGGGCTGGCTCTTGTCCGTCGCGTACGCCCGGGCCACCTCGAGGATCGCGATGTTGCCGTTGGCGAACTCCATCGCCTCCTCGTGCCCCTCAGCGAACGGCGGCTGGAAGCCGACCGCGCTGAACCGCCCGGTCGCCGGGTCGTAGATGTCCGCGCCCACCTCGAAGTCCCAGCCGATGATGCCCCGGTTGTACCAGTGCTCGTCGGCGCTGTTGCCGGCCGCCGAGTAGAGCACGTCAGTCACCGGCCCGGTGCGGCCCGGCCAGATCGCCGTGCCCCGGTATTCCTGCACCCGGGACAGGATGTAGTCCGACGAGGTCCAGAAGTACGCCTCGGTGCCCTGGTCGACCCGCGGCAGCACCTCCCGCCCCTCGGCCTTGTACGCCCCCGGCGGCCACATGAAGTACCCGCCGTAGGAGTGGGTGTTCATCGAGAGCTTGATGTTCGGGAAGTGGTCGACCAGCCACACCTCGTTGCGCGCCTCCGGCTCCGACAGCTCCGCGGGGCCGGCGTACGTGTCGCTGACGCAGTTGGTCGCCGACGCGCCGACGTAGCCGTCGAAGACGGACCCGACCGAGAAGTTCCGGTTGACGTCGACGCCCCACGAGTTGCGGCGGCCCGGGTCGGCGTTGGTCGCCGGGCAGTGGTTGGTCATGTTCCGCCGCTGCATGTTGAAGTCGTACATGCTGTAGTGCGCGCCGTCGGGGTTGACGACCGGCAGGATGAAGATGTCCAGCCCGTCGACGATCTTGCGGGTGTCCGGGTCCTTGGCGTAGTTGCGCAGCAGCCGCTCGGCGGACTCCACGCAGACCAGCGGGGTCACCCATTCCCGGGCGTGCTCCTGGCAGTAGAGGAAGACGCCGACCTTCGAGCCGTCGCGGTGCTTGCCGATCCGCAGCACCTTCATCTGGAACGGCTCGCGGGACACGCTCGCCGGCGCCTTCAGGTTGTCGGTCAGGCTGGTCGCCGGGGCGGCGGCCAGCACGCCGGCGCCGGCGTTGCCCCGGTACGTGCTGGCGGTGAGCAGCGCGGCCGCGTCGGTGTTGCCGTTGACCGCGGCGACGACCTGCGCGGCCGTGCTGCTGGTCGCGCCGGCGCCGTCGGTGGCCAGGCTGACCGTGACCGCCTTGCCGGCCACGCTGACGGTCAACGGGGCGTTGGCCGCGCCCGGGTCGACCAGCGCCATGGTGAGGTCGTTGCCGCCCTGGTGCCCGTACGCGGTGGAGGTGACGTAGAGGGTGCTGGCGGCGGCGGTGCCGAACTGGGCCTGGGCCTTGCGCCGGTAGCCGTTGGTCTTGTACGGCAGGTCGATCAGCTCGGTGAGCGTGGGGAACTCGGCGGCCAGGCCGGTGAACCGGGCGGTGACCTCGGTCGGGTCCAGGTAGTGGTCGACGAAGTCCGACACGTACGGGTGCTTGCCGGGGTTCTTGCGTGGGCTGCCCAGCCACGTGGTGACGTCGACGGTGGCCGATCCGCCCTGGCTGCTGGTGATGGTGGCCCTGGCCGGCTTGGCGGTGATCGGGACCGGGTTGCTGAACCGGTGGTACAGGTACTGGCCGGCGTCGGTGAACCGGGACATGGTGGCGGTACCGCCGGAGCCGACCTGCGTGCCGGGCCCGCTGTCCCAGCTCGCCGTGAGCACGGTCGTGGCGTCGGTGCCGGCGCTCGACTTCACCTCGATGTTGAGGAAGAGCTGGTTGTCGAGGCTGGTGAACCACTCGGCCCGCAGCACGGTGAGGGTGTCGGCGCCGGCCGTGGCGGCGGTCGCGGCGCGGATGGCGGCGGACCGTTCGGCCATGTTCCGGGCGTGGTCGCTCTGGTCGGAGATGGCGTCCCGCACGTCGAAGCCCTTGTCGCGCAGGGCCTGGCTCTCCTCGGAGCTGAGGACGGCGTGCACCTCGATGCCGTCGTCGACCGGCTTGACGTACTCGGCGAGGTCGACGCCGAGGTCGGTGAGGCGGTCGATGCCGGACCTGTCGGCGACGACGATGCGCATCAGGCCGACGCCGTCCTGGTTGCCGGTGGAGGCTCGGTCGGGGGCGACGGTGCGGTCCGTGGTCGGGTTGGCGAAGCCGGGGGCGCTGACGGCGAGCGCCAGGGGCAGGGCGAGCAGGGCGAGGAATCGGCGCGGTCCGTGGGATCTTCCTGTACTCCTCATGAGAGTCCTTCCGGCGAGCGATCCAGAAGGCCGTGCGGTCGGGGTGGCCGATGGACCACCCCGACTGCACCGGCTACGCACAGCGTGGTCGCCGTCTCACCATCAGTCAAGATCGATGGGTAAGGATTTCGGTCCGCGCCGCGCGTTACACGTTCGCCATGCTGGCCGGCTCCGGCGGCGCCTGCGGCTTGCCGCCGGGCCGCTCGTCGCCGTGCCCGGGCCACCATGCCTTGTGCCCGATCAGCGCGGTCAGCGCCGGCACGAAGAACATCGACATGACGAACGCGGAGAGCACGATGCCGATCGCCACCGCGAAGCCCATCTGCTGCAGGAACGAGATCGGCGCGAGCATCAGCACCGCGAACGTGCCGGCGAGGATCAGGCCCGCCGCGGCGACCGTGGGCCCGGCGTGTTCCACGCCGATGGCGGCTGCCTCGTGGGGCTCGTTGCCCTCCCGCGCCTCCTCCCGCAGCCGGGCGATCATGAGGATGTTGTAGTCGGTGCCGATCGCCACCACGAAGAGGTAGAGGATGATCGGTAGCTGGAAGGTGATGCCCGGCTTGCCCTGCAAGCCCTGGAAGAGGTAGACGGTGGCGCCCAGCGTCGCCGCGAAGTTGAGCAGCACCGCGATGACCAGGTAGATCGGCGCGACCAGGCTGCGCAGCAGCAGCGCGAGGATGAGCGCGATGAGGGCGGCCGCCACCGGCAGGATGACCGACAGGTCCCGGTTGTTGGCCGAGTTGATGTCCGCGAAGATCGAGGTGGTGCCGCCGACCAGCGCCTTCGTGCGCGGTGGTGCCGCGGCGTGCAGGTCGTCGCGCAGGTGGTCGCGGACCAGCGTGATGGCCTCGTTGGAGACCGGGTTCTCGTTCAGCAGCAGGTTGACCCGGGCCACGCTCGGGTCGTTGCTGCGCTCCGGCGGCTGCGCCTGGCCCACCCCGGGCGCCTTCGCGGCGGCCGCCGCGAACTCGTTGAGCTGCTGGTCGGTCAGGGGCGTGCCGTTGTCGGTGGTCAGGTAGACCTCGGTGGGGGCGAGCGCGCCGGCGGCGAACCCGCGCTGCAGGTCGGTCGCGGCCTTCGCCGACTCGGTGTCCTGCGGGAAGCCGGAGCTGAAGTCGTAGTCGGCCTGGTAGGCCAGCGATCCGGCGGCGAGCGCCACGAGCAGCGCACCGGACGCGGCGGCGACGAGCGCCGGACGGCGTCCGACCACCTTCCCGAGGCGGCGGGCCAGGTTGGCCTCGGGGGTACGCTGCCACGCCTTCGACGGCCAGAAGACGTACCGGCCGAGCAGCGAGACCAGCGCCGGGACCAGGGTGAGCGAGGTGATCAGCATGACCCCGACGGCGATCGCGAGCGCCGGGCCGAGCGAGCCGAAGAAGCCCAGCGAGGCCAGCAGCAGCACCAGGAACGCGACGATGACGGCGCCGGCGGCCGAGGTGATGACCTCGCCGACCCGCTGGACGGAGACCACCATGGCGGTGCGCTTGTCGTCGCCGGCGCGCAGCCGCTCCCGGTAACGGAAGAGCAGGAACAAGATGTAGTCGGTGCCGATGCCGAAGAGCACGATCAACAGGATGGTCTGCAGGTCCTGGCTGACGTTGAGGTCGAACGCCTTGCCGGCCGCGGCGACCAGGCCGGTGGTGACGGTCAGCACCAGGCCGACGACCACCACGGGCAGCAGCGCGGCGATGGGGCTGCGGAAGATAATCAGAATCAGCCCGATGATCAGGACGATCGTGGCGACGCCGACCACGGCGAAGGCCTGGTTGAAGGTGTCCTCGTTGTCGACGAAGCTCGCCACGTCGCCGGCCACGCCCGCGGTCAGGCCGCTGCCGGCCAGCGCCGGACCGAGGTCGGCCCGCAGATCGCGTACGGCCTGGAGCAGGGCCGGGTCGTCCGGCGTCTTCGCGTCGAGCCCGACGTTGACCACCTGCACCGACTTGTCCGGCGCCACCGCCTGCGGGCCGGTCAGGTAGCCGGAGGTGCTGGGAATGTTCTTGGCCTTGAGCGTCTGGGCGACCTCGCCCACCTTCGCCTCGTCGGCCGGGGTGAGCGGCTTGCCGTCGGCGCGCTTGACCACGATGGCCGCGGTCGCGGCGACCTGCTGCGGGAAGACCCTCTTGGCCAGCTCGGCGGCCTGCACCGCCTCGTAGGAGTGGGGCAGGAAGCTGCCCTGGTCGGCCGAGGTGATGTCGCCCAGCGACGGTGTGGTGCCGATGATGGCGGCGGCCGCGACCAGCCAGCCGACGATCACCCACCACGCCCTGCGCACCACGAACCGGCCCAGCCGCTCGAACATGTGTTGTTTCCCCCCGTGTGTAGGGCTTCACCGACGTCAGGGGCGGTGAGCGCCGATGCTCCGCCCGTCACGGTGCGGGGAAGCCTCCGCTACCCCCGGTGCATGCTACCGGCCGCTGCCAATCCTTTTCGGACGGCCACATTGATGCCCGCGTGTCCCGGGCCATCCAGGAACGTGAGCAGCGCCTACGTCCGACCGGGCCGGCCGGCACGGTGGCGGGCGCGGGAGGGCGGGCCGGCGCCGCCGGCCGGCCCGAGGGCGGGGCGCGGCCGTACCGGAAAGGTGGTGTCTGCCGGAACCGGCGGCGGACCGGCGTCGCGGTCCCTAGCCTGGCAGGCGGGGACCCAGTCCGGACGGTCGGAGGGCGTCGTGGCCAATGCGATCTGGAACGCCCTGGAGGGCGTACGCGAGGTGGAGATCACCGTGACCGGCCGGCGGACCGGCCGGCAGATCTCCCACCCGGTGTGGTTCGTCCAGGAGGACGACAACCTGTTCCTGGTGCCGGTGACCGGCTCGGACAGCCAGTGGTACAAGAACGTCCGCCGCACGCCGATGATCCAGGTGGCGGCGAACGGCACGGCGCTGAGTTCCAGCGTCACGCCGATCACCGATGCCACGCAGGTCGAGCACGTGGTCGACCTGTTCCGGGCGAAGTACGGCGCGCAGCGGGTGAACGAGTACTACCCGAAGCACGACGTCGCCGTCCAGATCCCCCTCGGCTGACCCGACGCGAGGCGGGAGCGCCGGGTCGTGAGCCCGGCACCCCCGCCCGTGTTCGTTCGGGCCGGTCAGCCCTCGTGCGGGCCCTCGCTGACCCGCCGCACGTCGACCTCGACGTCGATGCCGTGCTGGACGAAGACGTCGACGAAGCGCTTGGCCCACTCGACCGCCTCCTCCTTCGACCGCACCTCCACCAGGCCGAAGCCGGCGATCAGCTCCTTGGTCTCGGTGAACGGCCCGTCGGTGATGGTCTTCTTGCCCTTGGTGGCGGTGATCCGCGCCGACTCCTCGCTGCTCTTGCAGAGCCCTTCGGCGGCGACCAGGATGCCGGCCTTGGCGACCTCCTCGAAGTAGGCGCCCATCGTCTGCATGAACTCCGGGGTGGGCTCGAAGGTGCCCGGAACGGACTCGTCGAGCTTGTGCATCATCATGTAGCGCATCTCAGTGCTTCCTCTCGTTGATCGTGTGCAGAGAAACGGCGGTGAGCCAGCCGAGGACGAGGGCCGAGCCGAGGACCATCCGGACGCTGATGCTGCCCTGGTCGGGCCAGGCCATCACGACGACCGTGGCCAGCGCGACCAGCACCGACAGCAGCGCACCCAGCCGGCCGTAGCGTCGGGCGAACACCAGGCAGGCGATGGTGAGCGACCCGAACGAGAGCATCGCGCCGACCCCGTGGCCGTAGGAGTGCCAGCTCATCGTCGGCGGGTTGCCCGCCGGCGCGCCGGCCGGCCAACCCATGCTCGGATCGGGGCGGAGCACCCCGGCGATGATCAGGCCGACGCCGAGGACCGCCACCAGCGCCGGCCCCCACGTCCCGGCCGGCTGACCGCGCAGCGCCCGGCGGAGGCCGACCGCCCCGGCCAGGGCCAGCAGCCCGGAGACGACGAAGTTGCCGATCTGGAGCCAGCCGTACTCGCCGAGGGTGAGCAGGCTGAGCGGCTGCCGGCTGAGGTCGAACCCGTCGCGGGTGAACGCCTGGGCCAGGCCCAGCCCGACGAACAGCGGCCCGGCGGTGGCCCCGGCCCGCAGCAGCGTCACGGTCCGGACCGCCGGCGTGGTAGCTCGGGTCAGCGTCGTACTGGTCATCTCGGTCTCCTCATCGGTTGGTCTCGCTGACGCGTCGCACGGGCCGACCGGGATCCGACATGACTTCTCAAGATTTTTTCGGGCCACACTCCGCGGCCCGGGACAGCAGCAGGGCACGCTCCCGGGCGTTGCCGGTGAGGGCCGCGGCCCGCTCGAACTCGACCCGGGCCTCGTCCTGCCGGCCGAGCTTGACCAGCAGGTCACCGAGCACGCTGGGGAGCAGGTGGTAACCGGCCAGCGCCGGCTCCACGGCCAGCTTCCGGACCAGGTCCAGGCCGGCGGCGGGCCCGTCGGCCTGGGCCACCGCGACGGCCCGGTTCAGCTCCACCACGGGTGAGGGCACCAGCCGGGCCAGCTCCGCGTAGAGCGTCGCGATCCGCGCCCAGTCCGTCTCCTCGGGGGTACGCGCCCGCGCGTGGCAGGCCGCGATCTCGGCCTGGAGGGCGTACGGGCCGGGGTGGTCGGTGTGGGCCCGGTCCAGGGCGGCCAGGCCGCGCCGGATCAGCCACTGGTCCCAGCGGCCGCGGTCCTGGTCGTTGAGGAGGATCGGCTCGCCGTCCGGGCCGGTGCGGGCGCGGGTCCGGGACGCCTGGATCTCCAGCAGCGCGGCGAGGCCGTGCACCTCGGGCTCGTCGGGCATCAGCCCCTGCACCAGCCGGGCCAGCCGCAACGCCTCCTCGACCAGGGCCGGGCGCATCCAGTCGTCGCCGGCGGTGGCCGAGTAGCCCTCGTTGAAGATCAGGTAGACCACTTCGAGGACCGAGTCGAGGCGTTCGGCGCGTTCGGCGGGGCCGGGCACCTCGAACGGGACCTTCGCGGCGGCGAGGGTCTGCTTGGCCCGGGTGATCCGCTGGCCGACGGTGGGTTCGGTGGTCAGGAAGGCGCGGGCGATCTCGCCGGTGGTGAGGCCGCCGACCAGGCGCAGGGTGAGCGCGGCGCGGGCGATCGGCGACAGCACCGGATGGCAGGCCACGAAGATCAACCGGAGCAGGTCGTCCTCGATCCGGTCCTCGACGGCGGCGTCGAAGTCCGGGGTGTGCTGCTCGTCCAGGTCCCGGCCGAGCTCGGCGAGCGTACGCTGCTGGGTCTGCCTGCGGCGCAGCAGGTCGACGGCCCGGCGCTTGCCGACGGTCATCAGCCACGCGCCGGGATTGTCCGGTACGCCGTCGCGCGGCCACTGCTCCAGCGCGGCGACCAGCGCGTCCTGGGCCAACTCCTCGGCCAGGCCGACGTCGCGGACCAGCCCAGCGAGGCCGGCGACCACCCGGCCCGACTCCATCCGCCACACCGCCTCGACGGTGCGCCGCGCCTCGGATTCCGCCATGGGACGTATCACAGCAGCTCACGCCCGCCGGCAGAAGGGCGGGGTGGGCGGCGGGCGGGGAGTGTCGTAGCCGGCTCGTAGCCTGGCGCGGTCCCGACGATCGCAGGGAGGCGACATGCTCGACCACTTCTCCGTCATGGTGCGCGACCTGGCGACCAGCGCCGCGTTCTACGACGCGGTGCTCGCCCCGCTGGGCGGGCGCCGGCTCATGGAGCCCGGCCCCATCGGCTACGGCGTCGACCGTCCCGACTTCTGGCTGGTGCCCGCGGCCCCGGAGGCCGGTGCCCCGCTGGAGGCGCACATCGCGTTCACCGCCCCGGACCGGGCCGCCGTGCGGGCGTTCCACGACGCCGCGCTGGCCGCCGGCGCGGAGGTGCTGCACGCGCCCCGGGTCTGGCCGGAGTACCACCCGACCTACTACGGCGCGTTCGTCCGCGACCCGGACGGCAACAACGTCGAGGCGGTCTGCCACCGCCCCGAGTGAGCGCGCCCTCGGCCGATGACGCGCGGCGGCGCTGGACGCCTGCGCGACCGGGGCCGACCCGGGGCCGCGTCACCGGGCACGATGAGCGGGTGGACATCGAGCCGGTCGAGGTGGCGCCGACCCGGACGTTCCCGTGGGCGTCGCTGCGGCAGCGCTGGCAGGACCTCACCTTCCTGCACTGGGCGGTCGCGCCCGAGGTCGTCGCGCCGCTGCTGCCCGCCGGCACCCGCCCGGACACCGTCGACGGGCTCAGCTACGTCGGCCTGATCGGGTTCCGGATGGTCGGGCTGGGCCTCGGGCGCGGCCCCGGGATCCCCTACTTCGGCACCTTCTGGGAGACCAACGTCCGGCTGTACTCGGTCGACGGCACCGGCCGGCGGGCGGTGGTGTTCCGCTCGCTGGACGCGTCCCGGCTGGTGCCGGTGCTGGTCGCGCAGCTCAGCCTGCGGCTGCCGTACAAGTGGTCGGCGATGCGGCTGGACCGCGACGGCGACCGGCTGACCTACCGCTGCCGGCGCCGCTGGCCCGGCCCGCGCGGCGCCGCCAGCCGGATGACGGTACGGGTCGGCGACCCGATCGCCGAGCCGACGCCGCTGGACCACTTCCTCACCGCTCGTTGGGGCCTGCACACCCGGGCGTACGGACGCACCCTGCACCTGCCGAACTGGCATCCGCGCTGGCCGTTGCACCGCGCCGAGCTACTGCACCTGGACGACGAACTGGTCACCGCCGCCGGCCTGCCACCGATGCCGGGGCCGCCGGTGAGCGTGCTCCACTCCCCCGGTGTGCCGGTGGTGTTCGGCGGCCCGATGGCGCTGCGCCGACGTCTGCGGTAGCGCGGCGCCGGCGAGCAGCGGGGCCGGTCAGCGCAGCGGGTCGTGGGTGCCGCGCGGGACCGGCGGGCGGCAGCGGCGTACCCGGTCGGCGGCCAGCCGGCCGCCCACCGCGAGGCCGTACTTCTCGACGGCGGCCAGGCCGTAGGCGCTGCACGTGGGGGTGAAGCGGCACTGGCCGGGCCAGCGTTGCGACAGCCAGCGCCGGTAGCCGAGGATGGCGGCCCGGCCGGCGCGGTCGACGACCGGGACGCGGGTCGCACCGGCGACGAGCGCGCCGAGGGTGAGCAGCGTCGAGAAGAGGCCGAAGTCGCAGCCGCCCGGGCCGTCACAGTCGCAGAATCGGCAGTCGGGCAGGTCGCAGTCGCACCAGTCCCGGTCCTTCTTACGGCGCTTCCGCTTCAGCTTGATCACGACGCCATGATGGGGCACCCGCGCCAGCCGATCGGATCGGGTCGGGCGGGGTCGGGTCGGTGCAGGTGGCGGCGCCTAGCGTCGGAGCCGTCAACCAGGAAGGGGTATCGGGTGCTGGAGCGGCTCAACCAGGCCATGGATCATCTCGAACGGCACCTCGATCAGCCGCTCGACGTGGCCGTGCTGGCCCGGATCGCCGCCGTGTCGGAGCACCATCTCCGGCGGCTCTTCTCGGCCCTCGCCGGGCTTCCGCTGTCGGAGTACGTGCGGCGCCGGCGGCTGACCGTGGCGGGGGCGGAGGTCGTGGCCGGGGAGGCGCCGCTGCTCGACGTCGCGGTCCGCTGGGGGTACGGCTCGCACGAGGCGTTCGCCCGGGCGTTCCGGGCGATGCACGGGATCGGCCCGCAGGAGGCCCGGCGTACCGGCGCATCGCTGCGCGCGCAGCCCCGGATGTCCTTCCGGCTCGTCGTCGAAGGGAGCGCCAGCATGGAATACCGGATCGTGGCGAAGGAGGCCTTCCACCTGGTCGGGCGGAAGGCCCGGGTGCCGCTGGTGCACGAGGGGATGAACCCGCACATCGTGGCGTTCGTCCGGGGCATCGACCAGGAGACCGTACGCCGGATCGAGGCGCTGTCGGACCAGGAGCCGCACGGGATCGTCAACGTCAGCGACGACCTGGCCGGTTCCCGGGCGGAGGGCACCGAGCTGGACTACTGGCACGGGGTGGTGACCGGCGCGGAGGCGCCGGAGGACCTGGACAGCCTGCCGGTGGCGGCCGGGTCGTGGGCGGTGTTCCGCGTCGCGGGGGCGTTCCCGCAGGCGGTGCAGCAGCTGTGGCGGGACGTGTTCACCCAGTGGTTCCCGTCGAACCCGTACGAGAGCCGGCCGGGGCCGGAGATCTCGAAGGTCCGGGTGGCGCCGGGCGGGGAGACCGCCGAGGCGGAGCTGTGGGTCCCGGTGCGGCGGGTCTGACCGTCACGCCGCGGCGGCCGCCTGCTTCAGGCAGGCCGGCACGTCGTTGCGGTGGTAGGGGTGTTCGCTGGGCTCGATGCCGGCGAGGAACATCGCGTACACGGCGGCCATCCGCAGCGGGGCGACCGGGCGGAGCAGGTCGACGGCCCGGTGCGGGTCGCTGCCGGGCACGTCGGCCTGCCAGCGGGCGGCCCAGGCGGCGCGCAGCGGCACGGCGGTGGCCTCGTCGAGGGTGTCGGTGAGCCGCAGGATGTCGAAGGCGGGGTGCCCGACGAAGGCGTCCCCCCAGTCGATCAGGGTGCGCCGCCGGCCGTCGCCGCGCACGTTGCCGGGGTGCAGGTCGCCGTGGACGAGGGTGTCGGGCAGGCCGCAGTCGGCCAGCCGGGCGAGCCGGTCGTCGAGGCCGGCGAGCAGGTCGGCCGCGTCCGCGACGTCGTGCGGGGCGAGCCGGTCCCGGATCCAGCCGGCCAGCGCCGGACCGCGCAGGTCGGGTACGCCGGCGGCGAGCAGCGCCGGGACGTCGCCGGCGGCGCGGCGCTGGACGGTGTGCTGGTCGGCGGCGATGGCGGCCCGCTCGGCCGGGTCGGCGGCGTAGCGGTCCTCGCCCGGCACGTGGTCGAGCAGGAGCCGGCCGGTGCCGTCGGCGGCCAGCAGGGTCGGAGCGAGGTCGGGCGCGGCGCCGGCGAGCCAGCGCAGCACGGCGGCCTCGTGCCCGAAGAACGGCGGCACCTGCTTGAGCCAGGCGCTGCCCGCGGCACCGTGCAGCTGCCAGATGGCGGAGAGGTTCCAGGTGCGGTGTTGCTGGGCGGCGGTGACCGGGCGGCCGAGCCGGTCCAGTTCGGCGGCGGCCCAGGCGAGGCTGCGGGCCGGGCCGCCGGGCTCGGCCCAGGGGGCGCGCAGCGGGTGCGGCGCGAGGTGCCCGGGCACCGGCGGCGAGCCGCCGTGGTCCGCGCCCCCGGGCACCGGCGCCAGCGGCACCGCCGGCGGGGCGGACACCTCGGCCAGGTAGGTGAGGTGGCCGCCGGGCGGTTCCGGGCGGTCGGCGGCGAGCAGCCGCAGCACCGCGACGTCGACGCCGTACCGGTGGCGGGCCCCGTCGACGATCGCGCCGACCTGCTGCCACCACGGCTCCGGCACGTCGTACGGGGGCAGGGCGCCCAGCGGCCGGCCGGCGGGGTCGACCAGGACCAGGGTCACGGTGCGGGACACGGGCGGACCCTAACGTCGCCGCCGGCCGGCCGCGAGCGGTTATCGGTCCGGCCCGGGTGGGCGGAAAATCGTCGGGAAAATCCTGGGCCGGATGTCGAGAACCGCCCGGCGGCTCCGTCCCCGCAGTGCACACGGCGACAATGGCCGTACCGCACAGAGGAGCACACGATGGCCAAGTACCTGCTGCTGAAGCACTACCGGGGCGCGCCCGCGCCGGTCAACAACGTGCCGATGGACCAGTGGACGCCGGAGGAGATCTCGGCCCACATGCAGTACATGGCGGACTTCGCCGCCCGGCTGGAGGGCACCGGGGAGTTCGTCGACGGGCAGGCGCTCTCCCCGGAGGGCACGTTCGTCCGCTACGACGGCGAGGGGCGCCCGCCGGTCACCGACGGCCCGTTCGCGGAGACCAAGGACCTGATCGCCGGCTGGATGGTGATCGACGTCGACTCCCACGAGCGGGCGGTGGAGCTGGCCGGCGAGCTGTCCGCGGCGCCGGGCGCCGGGGGCAAGCCGATCCACGAGTGGCTCGAGGTGCGGCCGTTCCTGACCGAGCCGCCGACCATCACGGAGTGAGCACGGTGGACGAGGCCCTGCTGCGGACCCTCACCCCCACCGTGATCGGGATCCTCGTCCGCCGCGGAGTCGACTTCGCGGCGGCCGAGGATGCCGTGCAGGACGCCCTGGTCGAGGCGGTGCGGGTGTGGCCGGACGAGGTGCCGCGCGACCCCAAGGGCTGGCTGGTCGCGGTGGCCTGGCGCAAGTTCCTCGACGCCGCGCGCGCCGACACCTCCCGGCGGCGGCGCGAGGTGCTCGTCGACGCCGAGCCCCCGCCCGGCCCCGGCGAGGCGGTCGACGACACGCTCCAGCTGTACTTCCTGTGCGCGCACCCGTCGCTGACCCCGGCCTCGGCGGTCGCGCTGACGCTGCGCGCGGTCGGCGGCCTGACCACGCGGCAGATCGCCCGCGCCTACCTGGTGCCGGAGGCGACCATGGCCCAGCGGATCAGCCGGGCCAAGCGGACCGTCTCGGACGTCCGGTTCGGCCAGCCCGGTGACCTGGCCACCGTGCTGCGCGTGCTCTACCTGGTCTTCAACGAGGGCTACTCGGGCGACGTCGACCTCGCCGCCGAGGCGATCCGGCTCACCCGCCAGTTGGCGGCCATGACCCGGGACGAGGAGGTGGCGGGCCTGCTCGCGCTCATGCTGCTGCACCACGCGCGGCGCCCGGCCCGGACCGGCCCCGACGGCGCCCTGGTGCCCCTCGCCGAGCAGGACCGCGGCCGGTGGGACACCCGCCTGATCGCCGAGGGCGTCGACGTGCTCCAGGCCGCCCTCGCCCGGGACCGGTTGGGCGAGTTCCAGGCCCAGGCCGCCATCGCCGCGCTGCACGCCGACGCCCCCACGGCCGAGGAGACCGACTGGGTGCAGATCGTCGAGTGGTACGACGAACTGGTCCGGCTCACCGACAGCCCGGTGGCCCGCCTCAACCGGGCCGTCGCGGTCGGCGAGGCGGACGGCCCGCGGGCCGGCCTGGCCGCCCTGGCGAGGCTCGACCCCGCCCTGCCCCGGTACGCCGCCGTGGCCGCGTACCTGCACGAGCGGGACGGCGACCTGGCCACCGCGGCCCGGGGCTACGCCGAGGCCGCCCGTTCGGCGCCGTACCTGGCCGAACGCGACCACCTGACCCGGCAGGCCGCCCGGCTCAACGCGCGGCTGCGTGGTTGAGCGGCGGGCGGGCCGTCAGGTCCAGAAGGTACGGCGGTAGCCGTCGTTTCGCGCGCAGGAGTCGCGCTGCCCGCCGCTGAGGCTGATCGAGCCGTCGCGGCACTGCACCAGCCAGCCGCGCCCCGACCAGAAGCCGGGCGCGCAGTCGAACCAGTCGCACACGTCCCGGTCGGGCCGGCGGATCCGGTCGCCGCCGCAGAAGTCGTACCCGAACGGGTTGGCCGGTGCGCCGCAGCGGCGCTCGCCGCGCGGTTGCGGCGTGGCGTGCCGGGTGGTGGGAGCGGCTGGCCGGGTGGGCCGGGCGCGGCGGGGTTTCGGGGTGCTGGCGGTCTCGTTCCGCACGGCGGGGGCGACCGGTGGCGGCGCGGGGGTGGCGCTGGTCGCCGGGGTGGCCGCGGCGGCCATTTCCGAGCCGGGCCGCACCGGTGGGTCGGACTCGAAGAGCATGGCCGGCACGACCAGGGCGAGGGCGATGCCGACCGCGACGGTCCGCCGGCCGCCGGGGAGCACGGCCGAGACGCGGGCCTGGGCCGGGGTGAGCACGGCGGGGCGGACCGGCTGGATCGCGGTGTGTTCCTCGATCAGCGCGTCGAGCTGGGCGATGACGGCGGCCCGCTGCTCGATCGCGTCGGCGAAGGCCAGGGTCAGCTTGAACCGGAAGTCGGCGACCGCGCCGGTGGGCAGCAGCAGCCCGGAGGTGCGCCGCCGGTCGAGGACCTGGATCAGCGTCACCGGGGCGGCCGGGTCGTGGGACAGCCCGGTCATCCGCCCGTACGCCCAGTCGCGGCGGCCCCGCCCGCCGAGCAGCACGAGCCGGCGGTTGGTGAGCACGGCCAGCCCGGCGTCGACGACCTTGACCCCTTCGGGGCGGCGGGGGCGCAGCACCGGCGGGTCGGGGTCGACGACCAGTTCGGGGGCGGGCAGCACGGCGGTGTGCCGGACCTCGACGAGTTGCGCGGCGGGCAGGGTCCAGAAGACCACCTCGCCGGGGGCCAGTTCCATCGGCAGTCCGGCGCCCGCCTCGGCCGAGCCGTGGAAGGACCCGGCGAGGGTACGCAGCCGGCGCAGCTCTTCGTCGCGCTGCCGCCAGGCCTCGTCGGCCGCGCGGAACGTCCGCTGCCGCCGTTCGTTCTGCCGGTGCGCCCACCGGTAGCGCCATGTGGAACCCGTCGAATCAGTCATCGCCACGCCGACTCCTCCGTCGCGCGAGCCCACCAATCGGGGTGTCATTCACGTAACGGCGGCAGAGGGCCAACAAGACACGCAAAAGTCGCCAATCTGACCGATCGGCTGATTGACCCGCACGTTAGGCGGAACCGGATCCGGCCGGCGATGGTCGGTGCCGGGGCGGTGATCACGGCCGGCCCGCATCGCCATGCGGGTGGATGCGGGCGTCGGTAACGTCATCCGGACGGGCAACCCTGGCCTGACGAGGAGGTGGTCCGGTGGGCGGGACGGCCGTCGTGCTGGGCGTGGACATCGGCACCACCAGCACCAAGGCCGTCGCGTACGACACCGGCGGCCGCCAGCTCGCCGCCCACTCGATCGGCTACCCCCTCGACGAGCCGCAGCCCGGCTACGCCCAGCAGGACCCGCAACTGATCGTCGACGCGGTGGTCGGCGCGATCCGGGCGGTGGTCGAGCAGCTCCCGATGCCGGTGGCCGGGCTCTGTTTCAGCACCGCCATGCACAGCCTGATCGGGCTGGACGCCGACGGCACCCCGCTCACCCCCTCGGTCACCTGGGCCGACTCCCGGGCCAGCGCGCAGGCCGAGCGGCTGCGCGCGGTCCCGTCCGGGCTGGCCCTGCACCGGCGTACCGGCACCCCGATCCACCCGATGGCGCCGCTGCCCAAGCTGGTCTGGTTCGCCGAGCAGGAGCCGAAGCTGCACGAGCGGGTCGCGTACTGGGTCGGCATCAAGGACTACGTGCTGCTGCGGCTGACCGGCACGCTGGTCACCGACCACTCGGTCGCCTCGGCCACCGGGCTGCTGGACATCCACCGGCTGGCCTGGGACGCCGAGGCCCTCCGCATCGCCGGCATCACCGCGGAGCGGCTGCCGCGGCTCGTACCCACCACCCACGTGCTGCCCGGGCTCAGCGCGCCGGTCGCGCGGGCCGCCGGCCTGCCCGCCGGCACCCCGGTCGTGCTGGGCGCCGGGGACGGGCCGCTGGCCAACCTGGGGCTCGGCGCGGTACGTCCCGGCGTGGTGGCCTGCTCCATCGGCACCAGCGGCGCCATGCGGGTGATGGTGGAACGCCCCGGCGTCGACCCGCTCGGTGGCGTCTTCTGCTACGCCCTGACCGAGGACCGCTGGGTGGTCGGCGGCGCGATCAACAACGGCGGCATCGTGTTGCAGTGGGCCGGCGAGGCGCTCGCCCCGGAACTCGGCGAGCACACCGAGGAGGAACTGCTCGACCTGGCCGCCCGGGCGCCCGTCGGCTCGGGCGGGCTGATCATGCTGCCGTACCTGCTCAGCGAGCGGGCTCCGCACTGGAGCGCGCTGCCGCGCGGCGCGTACGTGGGGCTGACCCACGGCCACCGCCGCGAGCACCTGGTGCGGGCCGCCCTGGAGGGGGTCTGCCAGCAGCTCGCGCTGGTCCTGGCCTCGGTGCGCGCCGCCGGCAACGAGGTACGCGAGATCCGGGCCAGCGGTGGCTTCGCCCGCAGCCCGCTGTGGCGGCAGATCCTCGCCGACGCCCTCGGCCTGCCGGTGCGTTTCCCGGCCGGGCACGAGGGATCGAGCTTCGGCGCGGCGCTGCTCGGCATGCAGGCCCTCGGCCTGATCGAGTCGATCGAGGTCGCCGCCGACCTGGTGCGGATCGACGAGACGGTACGCCCCGACCCGGCCGCCGCCGCCACCTACGCGGCCCTGCTGCCGCTCTTCTCCGAGCTGTACGACGCGCTCGTGCCGACGTTCGCCTCGCTGCGGCGGCTGGCGCCGGGCCTGCCGGCGGAACCGCCGCCCACCGCCGCTCCGCAATGATCGCCGGCAGCCCGCTGGCCGTGGTGGCCGGGCGGCGGTGTCCAACAGGTCCCGGTCGACGCCGGGTGCTAGCCGGCTTCGAACCGGCCGCTCTCGCCCACCCGCCAGCGCACCTCCCCGCCGGGCGGCCGCGTCAGGGCGCGGCGCACGAACTCGGCGTCACCCAGCCGGAACCCGGGCGGGACCGCGAAGTGCAGGATGCCCGCACTGGTCGTGACCCGCAGGCCGAGGCGGGTCAACAGCTCCTCGGCGGCCGCCCGGGTGTCCGGCGTCGGCACCACGTACGCGGCACCGTTGTCGTCCTCGCAGCAACCGCGGGTCTCGCACACCGCCCACAGGTGCACGATCAGGCCGGCCAGTCCCCGGTCGACGCACGCCTCCCGGCCGTACGCCCGGACGTGCACCTGCGGATGCCGCGCCGCCACCAGTCCGCCGTTGACCTCCCGACACGCGGGACACAACGGGTACGGCCCGAGCACCACCATGTCGCCTCCTCGGGCAGGTCCGGACCGTCACGGTAGCGCCCGCCGCCGACGGGCATCGGCCCGGACGCGACCTCGGCACCGATCACCGGCCGGCCCGGCCGGTCAGGCCCGGTCGATCGCGTTGGCGTGGATCGCCTCGCTCAGATACCCGGCCAGCCCCGGCCGGATCTGCTCGAAGTACGCCGTGAACCGCGGGTCGGCCAGGTACATGTCGGCCAGCCCGGTGTGCAGCTCGTACGAGCAGTCGTAGAACCACCGGCTGATGAGCTGCCGGTGCTCCTCGGCCAGCGCCCTGGCCTCCGGGCCGTCGGCCGGGGCACCGGAGTCCATCAGCGCGGTGATCCGCCGCCCCCACTCCTCGTTCTCGGCCTTGTGGCGCAGCCAGTCCTCCTTCGAGTACCGGGCCGCCCGCTCGGTCGACTGCCGGTACGCGTCGGTGCCGCCCCAGCGCCGCTCCGCCTCCTCGGCGTGCTCGTCCGGGTCGACGTCTCCGAACACCTCGAACCGCTCCTCCGGGGTGAGCTGAATGTCCAACTTTCTCGCCTCCATCGCGAGTTCGATCGCCGCGACCATGTCCCGCAACTTCCCGATCCGGCCGGTCAGCAGCTCGTGCTGGCGGCGCAGGTGCGGCAGCGGGTCGCCACCCGGGTCGTCGAGGATCACGGCGATCTCCTCCAGCGGGAACCCCAGCTCCCGGTAGGCCCGGATGAGCTGCAACCGCTCCAGGTCGGCGTCGTCGTAGCGCCGGTAGCCGGCCGGCGTCCGCCCGCTCGGCGACAGCAGCCCGATCTCGTCGTAGTGGTGCAGGGTCCGCACCGTCACCCGGGCGGCCCGGGCCACCTGACCCACCGTGTACGCCATGGTTCCCTCCCTTCCGCGACCAAGGCTCCCGCCTCCCGCTGCGTGAGGGTCAAGCCCGATTGTCCGGCCCGTCACCGCCAGGCGGGCCACAACGGCGACCGCCCCCGGCCGCGAGGGGGAAGGCGGCCGGGGGCGGTCGGAGCGGACCAGGTCAGGTGGTGACCCGCTCCCGCTCCGGGGCGGCGAACGTCTCGCTGGACGGGGTGCGGAAGGCGTGCACCAGGCCGGCGATCGACAGCAGCAGGAGCAGCGCGGCACCGAGGTACATGGCCAGGGCGCCCTGCCCGGCCTTGCGGCCGAACTCGCTGAACCCGTACGAGGTGAGCAGCAGGCCGCGCAGCGTCTCGCCCTTGAACACGGTCTCCCGCTGGGCGGTCACGTCGGCGAGCTGCTTCTGCAGGTCGGCCAGGTTGGCGGCGTTGGTCTGCTCGGCCTGGGCCACCTGCTCACGCAGCGCCGTCTGCGGCTCGCCCAGGTCGGCGTAGGTCTTGCCGCCCGCGATGGACTGCAGGTGCAGGCCGATGTACTCGTTGGCGTAGCACTCGGCCTGCTTGCCGGTGGTGAGCTGCTGGCCGGCGTACTCGCGCAGGCAGTCGGACTTCTTCTCCTCGTCGCTCAGCTTGTCCGCCGGGGTGAAGCTGACGTGCTGGGCGGCGAGCTGGTCGTGCACGTAGGAGTTGGCGAAGTTGGCGTTCGTGGTGAGGACGATGCCCACGACGAGCAGCAGAACCGCGAGGCCCAGCCCGCCGATGCTGAACAGCAGATCCAGTGTCCGTCGCTTCATGTCAGCTCCTGTATCGATGAGATCTTTTCGGTTTCGACCATGCAATCATGGCCGCCGGGACGTTGCCGGGAGCAGGGCCGAACCCCCTGTCCCGACCGGGACCTTGGACCCTCCCGACCCGGGCCGGTCAGCGGGCCACGTCGACCGGGGTGAGCGCCGCCAGCAGGTCGGGCAGGTTGGCCGGGCGGCCGTAGCGCCAGCCCTGCCCGTGCAGGCAACCGATCGCGGCCACGGCCGCGTGCTGGGCGCCGGTCTCCACGCCCTCGGCCACCACCACCAGGTCGAACGCCCCGGCCAGCCGGTTGACCATCTCCACCGTGGCGTACGCCCGGACGTCGTCGGCGTCGAGCCGGGCCACGAAGGACCGGTCGATCTTCAGCTCGGTGGCCGGGATCCGGTGCAGGTAGCTCAGCGAGGAGTAGCCGGTGCCGAAGTCGTCGATGGCGATCCGCACGCCGAGCTCGCGGAGCTGGGCGAGGCGTTCCAGCACCGACTCGCTCTGCTCGATCAGGGCGGACTCGGTGAGTTCCAGGGTCAGCGCGCGTGGGGGCAGGCCGGCCGCCCCGACCGCACCGGCGACCGTGGCGATCAGGTCGGGATGACGCAGGTGGGCGGCGGCGATGTTCACCGCGACGCTGACCTCGGGGGCGTACGTCCGCCAGGTCGCCGCGGCCGCGCACGCCTGCCGGATCACCCACCGGTCGATGGCCAGGATCAGCCCGGTCTCCTCGGCCAGCGGCAGGAACGCCGCCGGGGCGAGCACCCCGAGCCGGGGATGCCGCCAGCGGACCAGCGCCTCGGCGCTGCGCACCGCACCGGTGGCCAGGTCGACGATCGGTTGGAACTCCACGAGCAGCTGTCCCTCGTCGACGGCCCGGCGCAGGTCGGCGATCAGCTCGGCCCGGGTCACCGCCGACTCGCGCAGCTCCGCCGTGCAGCTGCGGTACGCGGACTTGCCGGCCGCCTTGGCCGCGTACATGGCGATGTCGGCGTCGCGGAGCAGGTCGGTGTGGGAGGTGTGCTGCGGGCCGTACTCGGCGATGCCGATGCTGGCCGACGGGTGCACGCCGAGGTCCTCCTCGCCGGGCAGCGGCTCGAGGGCGGCGAGCAGCCGCGCGGCGAGCCGCTCGGGCGACACCGGCCGGTCCCGGTCGAGCAGCACCGCGAACTCGTCACCGCCGAGCCGGGCGATCATCCCGTCGCCGCGCACCGCGTCGCCCATCCGCTCCGCGATGGTGGCCAGCAGCCGGTCACCGGCGGCGTGCCCGAAGCGGTCGTTGACCTGCTTGAAGCCGTCCAGGTCGAGCAGCAGCACGGCGACCGGGCCGCCGGCGCGCAGCGCGCGGCGCAGCCGCCGGGTGAAGGTGAGCCGGTTGGGCAGGCCGGTGAGCTGGTCGGAGTAGGCGAGCCGGCGCAGCCGGGCGACCAGCCGCAAATTCTCGTTGGCGGCCAGCCCTTGCCGCACGGCCAGCACCCCGAGCAGCGTCATCATGCCCACGAAGATCAGGTGCGGGGTCTGCCCGCTGGGCCGGCGGGACAGCACCACGGCGACGATCGCCCCGCCCACCGGCAGGTACGGCAGGGCCACCCGCCACCACGGTGGCAGCGGCGACTCGCGCTCCTCCTCGCCGTCCCCGCCTCCCGGCGGCCGGCTCCCGGTCGCCGCGCCGATCAGCAGGTAGCTCAGCGGCCAGCAGACGTCGATCAGGTGGCCCGGCGCGTAGCTGCCGTGGGCAACCAGGGAGACGTAGACGGCGTCGGCGGCGGCCCGGGTGGCGAGGCTGGCCCCGATCAGGGAGAGCGCCGGCCACATCGGCCGGGCCGGCCCGGCCACCGCCACCAGGATGGTGAGCTGCATCAGGTCGAACATCGGGTAGAGCAGCCCGAAGGTGCGCAGCGGGTCGGCCAGGTCGGCGGCGGCGAGGTCGCGGAACACCACCACCCAGCCGATCGGGATGAGGGCCAGCGCCACGATCACCCCGTCGAGCAGGGTGCGGGCCTGCCCGACCAGGCTGCGCGGGGCGGCCAGGGAGCAGAGCAGCGCGGCGGTGCCGGTGATGATGCCGGCGGTGAAGAGCGCGCCGACCAGGGCGGTGTGCGGCAGCGTGGTGCCGCCGAGCCGCTCCACCGTCCACACCGTCCGGCCGAGCGCGGCGAGCACCATGGTGGCGGCCAGCAGCCCCCAGAACCAGCGCAGCGCGAGCGGGTGCCGGCGGGCCACCCGGATGCAGCACACCGCCGCCCAGGCCGCCACGACCAGCGCGCCGAGGTCGCTGACCAGGGCGGCGCCGGGCAGGCCGGCGAGCAGCCAGCAGGCTTCCCCGAGTACGACGAACGCGGCCGCGACGAGCCCGACGCGGCCGGAGAGCGGGGAACGGACCCGCGCCGTGGCGGCCGGGTTCACGTCCTGCTGGAGCACAACGATTCGTTCCGGCTCTCTCTGACGCGCACCCTCGACGATGAGGACCGGTTGCGGACGGCGAACGGGGCAAGCCTAGTCAGCGCCCGGGGGCGCCGCCAGATCCGATCGGTCGGCGTCACTCGGCCGGTGAGGAGCTGTCCCTGGTCATCCCAGCGGGGAACTCAGGCCCACTCCTCGGCCGGGTCACCGTCGGCGACCGGGGCCGCGTCTACCGCCCCGGCCGGCGGGCCGCCGTGCGTCCACGGGGTCTCCTCGGTGGCCGGGAACGCGCCGGCCGGCAGGAAGGCGTCCGAGAGGGTGGTCAGGCAGAGCTGCTCCCCCACCTCCGGCACGCTGCCCGGCGGCGCGGTCAGTCCACGCCCCATCCCGCCGGAGAGCTCCAGCACCACCTCGGTCTTGCCGTCCGCGCCCGGGGTCACGAAGACCACCTTCGCCCGCTGGCCCGGCCGGGCCGGATGGTGCAGCGTCGCGCCCACCGACACGAGCACCGGCTCGGTGGTGACCACCTGGATGCGCGGCCTCAGCACCGGTCGCCTGCCGCTGTCGTCCACCCGGGCCGGGTCGGCCAGCGTCACCTCGCCGACGAACGCCTCCCCGGTCAACCGGTGCTCGGCCATCACCAGCGGGTCGTCGTAGGCGCGCTGCACCGCGTACGAGGCGGCGGCGCGTTCCAGCCGGTGCAGCCGCACCGCCGCGGCCACCGCGCCGTCGCGGCGCGGCTGCGGCCCGCCCCCGGCGTCGACGTGCTCGGCGTACCCGGTGAAGGCGTCCCGGTCGCCCTCCCACCGGCCCGCCACCCGCGCCCCGGGCGGCAGGGCGCGCAGCAACCCCACGCCGCGCCACATCAGCTCCCAGGTGGGCAGGAGCTGGTCGCGCAGCAGCCCGGCCAGCTCCGCGTACGCCCCGGCGCGGGCCACCGGGTCGTCGGCCGCGGCCGCGTACCCGGCGATCGCCGGGGCGAGGTGACGGTTGTCGAAGTCCGGATCGGTGGCCGGGCCGGCCGGCGGGCAGACGGTCGGGTCCTCGGCCCGGGCCGCCGCCGCGGCACCGGTCGAGCCGGGCGGCGGGTCGATCCAGCCGAGCAGCGCCGGCAGGTGCAGATCCTCCACCGCGCTCTGCCCGGTGGCCCAGTGCAGGGTCAGCGCCTCGGTCAGCGCCACCAGCGCGGCCGAGCCGGGCTGCTCGGCGCGCTCGGCGAAGAAGGTCAGCCAGCGCCCGAGCAGCGGCACCGACGGGTGCACCGGGTGGTCGCCGTCCGGCGACGGCTCCAGGTCGGGGCGCGGCGTCAGACGCGCCGAGCTGGAGTTGTCGGAGCGGAAGCGGGTGGAGCGGCCGAACAGGCGCAGGAAGGTGATCGCGGCCGGGTTCGGCACCAGCAGTTGCGGCGCGTCCACGTACCGGTGCCGCACGTCCCGGCCCCGGTCCACCGGCACCGCCTCGGTGGCGTCCCGGAACGAGTCCAGGTACGGCAGCACCTCCTCGGCCAGCTCCGCGGCGAACCGGTAGCGCTGGTCGCGGTTGCGCGGCTGCGGCACGACCAGCAGCCGCGGCCGGTCGGGGGCAGCGCCGACCATCGTCGCCAGCGGGGCGTTCGCCTCACCGGCCATCGCCAGCGGCACCAGCACCAGCGGGCGCGGCGACAGGTGCAGGTGCCGCACGGTGGCCACCGGCTGGGCCACCCCGGCGGCGAGCGCCTGCGCCTTCGCCAGCGCGCGCAGCGTACTCACCGGGGGTTCCCGGCGAGGGCGTCGGCGCGCAGGCGCGCGGCGGCCCGCAGCAGCGCGGCGGCCTCCGCCTGCCCGGGCTCCGGGGTCCGCTCGCCGGCGGCCAGCGCCAGCACCTCACCGATCCCGGCGACGCCGCCCAGCGCCTCGCGCACCGACCGGCCCAGCGCTGCGGTCTGGTCACGTGCCTCGCGCCGGCAGAAGTACGCCAGCTCGCAGGAGGCCAGGCACTCCGGCGCGTAGCGGGCGGGTACGTCGGCCAGCGCGGCGGTGAGGGTCGCCGGGTCGGCGGTGACGTCGGCGGTGAAGCCGGCCGGCACGGTGGCGAGCAGGTCGTCGAGGCGGTCCATCCGGTCGAGCTGGCGGCGCAGCACCAGCAGCTGCCGGCGGACGTCCAGCAGGCTGGCCACCGGCCGGTTGGTGAAGTCGCGCGGGCAGACCAGCACCACCTCGTGGGAGACCAGCTCCGGGTCCCGCCCGCCGGCGGCGAGCAGCTCGCGCAGCGCCAGCACGTAGACGGCGGACTGGATGGCCGCGGCGGAGACCTTGGCCGGGTCGGCCTGGCCGTCGATCACCGGAAAGGACTTGATCTCGACGACGTGGAACCGGCCGGCGAGCCGGGCGGCCACCAGGTCCGGTTCGAGGTGCACCCGCCGGCCGGCCACGTCGAGGCCGAGCAGCGGGTGGTCGAAGAGCGCGGCCTCCTCGCCCGCCGCGGTCAGCGCGGTCCGGGACCGCTCCGGCCGGTCCGCGTCACCGCCCAGGTCCGTCCAGCTCGCCGTCGCCGGCACCGGTACGCCCAACCGCTCCGCGACCAGCCGCAGCAGCTCGACTCCGCCGCCGGCCTTGACCTGCGCCTCGAACGCGTTGCCGCGGGTGATCGCGAAGCGGGACTGGCCGAACCGCGCCGGGAAGCCGATCCGCTCGGCCAGCCTGGGCTTGTCCACCCCGGCGCCGTCCAGCACCGCGCGCCGGGTGCAGCCCGGGTTGCCGGTCAGCGCGGCGACGGTGCGGGCGTTGTGCCGCCGGGGCGGCAGGCCGCCCCGGATCTCGGCCAGGCGGTGCGCGATGTCCGTCATGATCCGCCAGGATAGGCGCTCGCCGCCGGTCCGGCCGCCAGCGCGCCGCCCCGCCGGTGACCCGGCCGGGTCCGGTCGGATCCGCCCGCCGGGTCTGGTCGGATCCGCCCGCCGACGGATTGCGAGCCGGCGACCGCGCCGGCGGAGGGCGGGTCGGCGGCCCTGCGCCGGCGGAGGGCGGGTCAGCGGCCGGCGGAGCGGTTCCAGGGCGAGCGCGGCGACTTGGCGCCCGCCGACGGCCGGCAGCGGCGCCGGTGCCGGCGGCCAGGCGTGCACGGCGGGCGGGACACGGTGTGCACCGGCGGGGGCGCGGCGACCGGCGGGCGGCCGATCAGCCAGCGGAGGAGGCGGGCCACGCCTCAGCCGACCGGAAGGCGCTCGGCCTCGGCCCGCGGCACGTCGAACTCGGCGCCGCAGAAGGTGCACTGCTTCGTCCAGCGGGTGCGCACCGGGATCAGCGGGACGAAGAAGAGGCTGAATTTCGTGGCCCGCCGGGTGATGACCTGGGCGGCCTGGTTGCCGCAGTTGCGGCAGACCTCGGTGACGACGCCGGACCGGACGACCCTGGTCCGGAGCCCGAAGATGAAGAACATCGCCCGGCATTACCCCGTCGGCGGACCTTTTGCACCTGCCGCACCCCGCACCTCGTCCCCAACAATTGCGATCTTGTGGCGCCGGTGGCGCTTGACCCGCGAAGTACGCTGGGCAGCGATCCAGCGCAGGAGCCGACAAGGGGCGCTCGTGGGCGATGCACTGACCGAGAAGGTCTACATCCAGATCACCGCTGGCGGCGACGACTTCGCCACGGCGGAACGTCTCCTCGCTCACCTCGATCTGCCGGGCGTGACCTGTCACGAGGCCGATCCGCACAACACCGCGATGAGCAGCTCGCTGCTGCACTCGGTGGTGCTCGTCGTCTCCTCCGCCGGCGGGCTCAAGGTCGTGCGCGACATCGTCGTGACCTATCTGGAGCAGCGCCGGGCCAGCGTCGAGATCCGCACCACCCGGGCCGGCATGACGGTCACGTTCGAGGGCCCGCTCAGCAGTCAGAAAGAGATGAAGCGGCTTGCCGAACTCCTCGCGCCTCCAGAGCCACCGCAACGAGGCGAGTCCCAGCCTGTTCCACAGCAGCCTGGGGTCGGTTAATCCACTCGGCCTCGCCATCGAGCTGACCCGCGTTCCCGGTGCGGACGACGACTACGAATCGATCGTGTCGCTGCTCGGGGCGCTCCTGCACGAACGGCACCACTGGTTGCAACAGATCGGCACGGTGGCCGGGCTGTTCACCAGCCTCCTGCTGGAGACGCAGGCGGGGCTGATCGCCGGCAACCTGCCGGTCCAGGAGCTGACCGTCGACGACCTGCCGCTGTGCGGCGGTCGATTCCGCGACAGCCCGGCGGTGATCGGGTGGGAGCGGGTAGAGGCGTCCAGGAGGATGTTCGCCGGCTGCCGGAAGGGTGACTTCACGGCGCTGGCCGACAACGGGCGGGCACCGAACTTCCTTCTTCTCGCGGAGCTGCAACGACCGGTCGTCACCCAGGTCTGTCGGGGCGACCCGGACCGCTCGGCGCTGCGGACGTGGGCCGACCTGCAACCGATCGAAGCGGTTCCGGTCATCCTCGATCACCGGGGGTGGCTCGTCGGCACCCGGCATCTCATGGAGTGCGCCGCCCGCATCTCCGAGGTGTTCAAGATCGGCAGCGACCTCAACCGGGCCGGTCGTGGCCCGTTCAACTTCACACCGCTCCTGTCCGGCATCTACGGGGTCGCCCACGACCTGTTCTACGACGGCGGCAAGCCGGTGTCGGTGGCGAGCGAGATCGGCCTGGCGGCCCTGTGCGACATGGCGTTGAACGGGCCGTACCCGCCGCTGGCGCCGACCGCCGGGACGTTCATGAGCCAGAGCTGGAGCCCGGGTGCCACGTTCGCCCTGCTGGTGCAGCTCACCGCGGGGTTCCGGTTCGACGTCGAGCTGGATCCGTTCGACCCGGTCGCGGTCCGGCAATTCCTCACCGAGTTGACGACGCACGTCGGGTACCCGCCGCACGACACCATCTCGGACCTGATGGGGTCGGTCATCGGGGAGCAGGACCCCGACGTCGTGGCCACCGAGATCTTCCGGCTGGAGGAGGACCGGCTGCCCGCGCCGACCATGAACGGTTCCCGGATCCGCTACCTCTTCTCGATCGCCGCCCGGGCGTTCGAGATCCGGCGGGAAGCGCCGGAGCTGTTCGTCTTCCCGTTCGCCCAGTACGGCGCCGACCGGAAAGCCTTCCGGGCCTACTTCGACCGCTTGCAGCCACCCCTGCTGGCCCACGGCGAGCAGGGCCTGGCGCCCACCCGCCCCATCCCCGGCTGGCTGGAGTTCTTCCTCGCCAGCAGCGTCGAGTACGAGGTGACCCGCCGCATGGTCATGTCAACGGCGCCGGAGATCGCCCGGGTCCTGGCCGGCTACGCCCGCTCGATCGGCGGCACGGAGCACGGCCTCGCGGTCATCACCGCCAATCTGCGCTCCATGTTCCGCGGCGGGCCGCTCGGCGACGAACTCGTCAGACTGGTCGAGGCCGCCGTGTCCGCGAACCCGTGGACGCCGATGCCACCCATCCTCAGGGACTCCTCCGCGTAGTCCGTCGAGGCGGGCCGGGCGCTCGGAAAAAATCTGAGGGCCGGCTGTCCGGATCGGGGTCCCCCGTTCGTCAGGCTGGGTGCAAGCACAACCTGGAGGAGTGAACCGATGAAGTACATGATGCTCGTCTGCACCGACACCGAGCCCGACAAGGACCCGAGCGCGGCCCCCGACATCGAGCAGTGGGTGGCCGAGCGGGACGCCAACGGGCAGCGGGTGACCGGCAGCCGGTTCGCGCCCCCGTCGGCGGCCACCACGGTCCGGGTCCGGGACGGGGAGTTGCTGCTCACCGACGGCCCGTTCGCCGAGACCCAGGAGGTCATCGTCGGCTTCGACCTGCTGGAGTGCGCCGACCTGGACGAGGCGATCGAGGTGGTCCGCGCCCACCCGATGGCGTACGCGGGCCGGATCGAGCTGCGCCCGCTGGTGGAGGACTGAGCGGGGTGACCGACGCGGCCGGGGCGGTCGCCGAAGCGGGTGCCGAGGCGTACCCGCGGATCGTGGCCGCCCTGATCCGCGTCACCGGCGACTGGACCCTCGCCGAGGACTGCGCCCAGGAGGCGTTGGCCGCCGCGCTGGAGCGGTGGCCCCGCGACGGCGTACCGGGAAATCCGGGCGGCTGGCTGATGACGGCCGCCCGGAACCGGGCCGTGGACGTGCTGCGCCGGGCCGCCGTGGAACGGCGCAAGCTGCGCGAGCTGGCGCTGCTCACCGATCCGGAGCCGGCGCCGCGGGAGGGGGACGTGGTGGACGACCGGTTGCGGCTCATCTTCACCTGCTGCCACCCGGCGCTGGCCCTAGAGGCCCGGGTGGCGCTGACCCTGCGCACCGTGGCCGGCGTGCCCACCGCCGAGATCGCCCGGGCCTTCCTGGTCAGCGAGTCGACCATGACCCGCCGGCTCACCCGGGCGAAGACGAAGATCGCGGCGGCCGGCGTCCCGTACCGGGTGCCGACCGGGCCCGCGCTGGTCGAGCGGCTGCCGGGCGTGCTGGCCGTGCTCTACCTGCTCTTCACCCGGGGGTACGACGCCAGCGGCGAGCCCGCCTTCGCCACCGAGGCGGTCCGGCTGGCGCGGCTGCTGCACACGCTCCTGCCGGACCAGCCGGAGCCGGCCGGGCTGCTCGCCCTGTTCCTGCTGCACCACTCCCGCCGGGCCGCCCGCCGGGACGCCGACGGCGACCTGCTCACCCTCGACCAGCAGGACCGCTCCCGCTGGAACCGGGCCGAGATCGCCGAGGGCGTCGCGCTGCTGGACCGCGCCGGCACCGGCCCGTACGCCCTCCAGGCCCGGATCGCCGCCGGCCACGCCACCGCCCCGACCGCCGCCGACACCGACTGGCCGGCCATCGCCGGCTGGTACGACGAGTTGGTCCAGCGCACGCCCACCCCGGTCGTCCGGCTGAACCGGGCGGTGGCGCACGGCTTCGCGTACGGCCCGGGGCGCGGGCTGGAGTTGCTGGCCGAGGCGCGGGCCGGCGGTGCGCTGGACGGCTACCCGGCGGCGGTGGCCGCGGAGGCCGAGCTGACCGCGCGGCTGGGCGACCTGGGCCGGGCCGCGGCACTGTTCCGGGCGGCGGCCGACGCGGTGCGCTCCGAGCCGGAGCGGCGGGCCCTGCTGCGCCGCGCCGCCGAGCTGACCGGGGATTGAGCCGTCGGGCCCCCTGGTCACCAGCAAGGTCACCGATCGGCAACGGCGTTCCGCCGGACGAGCTGAACGGGGCAGTGGGATCGGAGTTCGCCGGGTTAGAGTGCGCCGCCCAACCTCTCGCACCGGAGCACAGATGAATCACCTCACGGTTGTCCTGTCCCGCGTCGCGGCGGCCGCCACCCTGCTGACGGCCACCGCGCTGGTCGGCGCGCCGACCGTGGCGCACGCCGACGACCCCCTGCCCGACCTGTCCGTCGCGTTCGACCGCGACCCCGTCGCCGAGGTCGACAACAGCGGCACCACCATCGGCATGTTCGTCAACAACCACGGCGACGCCACCGCGACCGCGGTGACCGTCACCCTGGACCTGAGCAAGGTCGCCGACACCGTGTCGGCGACCGTGCCGCAGTCGGCCGACGGCTGCGAGCTTGCCGGCACGGCGGTCACCTGCAAGATCGGCGTGCTCGATGCCGGCCAGGTCACCACCCTGAGCCCGCTGTCGCTGACCAGCCGGAAGGGTGCCGCCGCCGGCGACGCCGGCTCGGTCACCGTCACCATCGGCGGGGCCGAGGCCGACAGGTCGCCCGACGACAACACCACCACGTTCCCGGTGACGGTGGTCGCCGCCGGTCCCGACCTGGTGGTCGCGGCGGCGGACCTCAACGACGAGAAGCACCAGGTCGGCCCCGGCGACACCGTGCCGCTGTACGCGGCCGTGGCGAACGACGGCGACAGCGCCGCGACCGACTTCACGATCCGGGTCGGCGTCCCGGTAGGTGCCACCTTCGTCGAGCGGTACAGCGACTGCACCTACACCGACTACTACCCGAAGGACAAGGGCAAGCCCTATGTGTACGGGCCCGGCGAGGTCAGCTGCCCGGCGCCGCTGACCCTGGAACCGGGCGACGCACTGCTGCTGTTCGACGACGAGACCGGGGACTCGCTGTTCAACGTGACGTTCGGCCGGAACCTCTCCGGTCCGCAGGAGCACTACGGCTCGGTCGGCGCCACCCTTGCCGGTGCGGCCAGCATCGCGAAGAACACCGACTCCGCCAAGGGCACCGGGCCGTCCTTCGCCGCCGCCCTGGCCACGCAGCGGGCCAAGGCCGCGAAGGCCGGCCTCGCCAAGCAGCAGGCGGCACTCCGCGAACTCGACGAGTCGGACAACTACGCGGACTTCAGATTCTGGAGCAAGGCGAACACCCTCGACGTCGCGGTCGCCGCGCCGGCCGTCAAGGGTGCGGTCGGCCAGACGGTCGACCTCGCCTACGAGGTCGTCAACAACGGCCCGTCCGACGGTGGCGGCCCCTCGGTGATCATCACGGCGCCGACCGGCACCGTGCTGCTGCGGTCCGAGTGGTGCTACACCGACGGCACCGAGGGCGAGCAGCGGGCGGAGTCGGCGAAGCTGCGCTGCAACTTCGAGAGCGTGTTCCTCACCACCGCGTCCGGCTACGGCCGGATCAAGGCGACCGTCAAGCTGAAGATCAAGTCGACGCCCGGCACCGACGGCACGATCGTGGCCCGCAGCGTCGGCGCGGCCGCCGAGTCCAAGCCGGCGAACAACACCGTCCGGATCCTCATCACCACCGGTGCCGCCGCCGGTGGTGACAACGGTGGCTCCGGCGGCGGCCTGCCGATCACCGGCGCGCCGGCCGCTGCCCTCGCCGGCGCGGGTGTCGCGGTGATCGCGCTCGGCGCCGTGCTGCTCGTGGTGTTCCGCCGTCGCCGCGTGGTGCTCGAGGTCCCGCGGGACTGACCCATCACGCCCGCCGCGGCGGGGGTGGACCCGAAGAGGTCCATCCCCGCCGCGGCCGGCCCGCTTCAGATCGCCGGGGTCGGCAGCTCCTCGGCGACCCAGATCGGCTGCCAGTCGGCCAGCTCGTTGAAGCGCCGCAGCTCGTACAGGCCGGCGACGTTGCCGGACCAGGCCGCGTACGGCGGGTTGCCCTCGTCGAAGCCGCTCTGCACCATGGTCAGCTTCGTCTTCCCCGCCGACTCGGCCAGCTCCCAGGTGCTGACCCCGACGGGTCCCCAGTCCACCGAGATCGTGCGGCCGGGGTCCAGGTCGACCACCTTGGCCGCGTAGCCGGCCTCGAAGCCGCCCATGGCGTACCGGCCGCCGACCCACGGCTCGATCCCGATCGGGTAGCCGAACCAGGCGCTGGCCTGCTCCGAGTCGGTCAGCGAGGTCCAGACCCGGTCCAGCGGGGCGTCGATGGTCACTTCGGCGCGCAGGCCGGCGGAGGTGAAGTCGGTGCGGGGCAGCAGCGGTTCGCCCGTCACGTGGGCGGCGAGGTTGGCGATCGCGAGGGCCCAGAAGGTCTGCAGCACCCCCCGGATGCTGCTGCCGCTCATCGCCTCGGCCATGTCGAAGTGACTCTGCCGCAGGGTGAGCAGGGTGCCCGCCCCCTCGGGCGCCAGCTCGAACTCGGTGGTGGTCTCCACCCCGTCGAGGGTCCAGGCGAAGCGCAGGGTGCGCTCGTCGGCGTGCAGCAGTCGCTGGTGCGGGGCGTCTCCCTCGGGGGTGTAGCGGCCCCAGAACTCGTACCGGTGTGGCAGCTCGACCTCGGCCTGCTCGGCCAGCCAGACGCGCAGCTCGGCCGGGTCGGTCAGGGCGCGGCGCACGGCGTCCACGGGGGCGGCGAGACGGGCCTGGACGGTCAGCGGTTCACTCACGGTCGTCACCTTTCGGGTAGCAGGCCACGGCGAGTTTGAAGGCGTCACCCTCGGCACCCCCGTAGCGGGTGAACAGGTCCTGCAGGGTTGTCTGCAGGTCGTGCAGGAACTCCTGCCGGCGCTCGGCCGGCACTCTGATCTCGCCGGACACCCCGATCGAGGGCAGCTCCGGCTTGCTGCGGTCCAGCCCGGCGATGTCGGCCTGGACCTCCTCCACGAGGTCGAGCAGGTAGCCCAGGCTCAGCTCGTCGCGGATCCGGCGGTCGCCGAGCCGGCCGACCAGGCGGGGCGAGAGCCAGTACGACCGGGCCACCGCCTGGTAGATGCCCTCGCTGATGCCGCGCACCTTGCGGGCCGAGACCTGGTCCACCAGGCCGGCCGCGACCAGCTGCTTGACGTGGTAGTAGACCCGCTGCGGCGTCTGGTCGAGCCGGGCGGCCACCTCGGTGCAGGTGCGGGGCTCGGCGAGCTGCCGCAGCACCTCGATGCGCTGCGGCTTGAGCAGGATCTCGGCCTGCTCGCGTGCTTCCAGGTACAGGACGTCTCTCATGGCAAAAATCAGTTTGTACGTACAAAACTTCTTTGTCAATAGGTTCGACGAGAGGCCGCGCGGAACGCGCGGCCTCTCGTCGTCGGTCAGCGGGTCAGGGCGTCCAGTCCGGGCGCAGCGGATAGCCGTTGACCGCCTGCGGCCCGTTGTGCGTGGCGACGACCTGGTGCAGCTGGATGTCGTTGCGCTCGAAGGCCAATCGGGAGCCGGCCATGTAGAGCCCCCACACCCGGGCGGTGCCCGGCCCCACCTCGTCCACGCAGAAGTCCCAGTGCTCGACCAGGTTCCGGCACCAGCCGGCCAGGGTCAGCGCGTAGTGCTGGCGCAGGTTCTCCTCGTGGTGCACCTCCAGCCCGGCGTCGTGGATCTCGCTGATCAGCCGGCCCGGCCCGGCCAGTTCGCCGTCCGGGAAGACGTACCGGTCGATGAACGCGCCCGAGCGGTGCGGGGCACGGTTGTTGGCCCGGGTGATGCAGTGGTTCATCAGCCGCCCGCCGGGCTTGAGCCGGCTGCGCAGCGCGCCGAAGTAGGCCGGGTAGTTGCGCACCCCGATGTGCTCGGTCAGCCCGATCGAGGAGATGGCGTCGAACTGCTCAGGCGGGGCGTCCCGGTAGTCCAGGTGGCGCACCTCGGCCAGCTCACCGAGACCCTCCCGCTCGATGGCCGCCTGCGCCCACTCGGCCTGCGCCCTGGACAGGGTCACGCCGAGCGCCTTGACGCCGTACTCGCGGGCCGCGTGCCGGACCATGCCGCCCCAGCCGCAGCCGACGTCGAGCAGCCGCATCCCCGGCTTGAGCGCCAGCTTGCCGGCGACCAGGTCGTACTTGGCCCGCTGCGCCTCCTCCAGGGTGTCCTCCGGGCTGCGGAAGACCGCACAGGTGTACGTCATCGACGGGCCGAGCACCTTCTCGTAGAAGGCGTTCGACACGTCGTAGTGGTGCGAGATCGCGCTGCTGTCCCGGGTACGCGAGTGGCGCAGCCCGTTCAGCACCCGCTTCCAGCGCGGCGCGGACTCCTGCGGCGGGGGCGGCGGCGGCAACAGCCGCTCCCAGCCCAGCCCGCGGACCAGGGAGAGCGCCTCGCCCACCGACGGCAGGCGCAGTTGCAGCTCGTCCTTGAGCACGGTGAACGCCTCGTACGGGTCGCCCGGATGGACGCCCTCCAGGCCCAGGTCGCCGCTCACGTACGCCCGGGCCATGCCCAGGTCGCCGGGGGCGGTGAGCAGGTACGACAGCCCCCGCTCGGAGTGGATCGCCAGGGTGATCCCGGCGTCGGCCGGGCCGGCCGCGCTGCCGTCGTACCCGGTGATGCGGATGGGCAGGTCGCCCGTGGTGACCGCCCGGACCACGTCGGCCACGGTCGGTCCGCCGCGCCGGCCCCCCGCCGGAGGAGTCGCCGGGACGCCCGCCGCGCCCTTCTCTCGATCGATCAGACTCATTGTCGTGCTACCGCCTTCTCGTACAGTCCGGTCAGCCGGTGGTCCGGGTCGTAGCGGTCCTTCACGGCGCGCCAGGTCTCCCCGCCGTAGAGCCGGTCGAACGCCTCCCGGTCGTAGTACGCGTCGGAGTAGAGCGACTTGTGCCCGCCCGCCTCCGACACCGCGTGCTCGATCTCCCGGTTGACGTCGCCGTCGGCGGCGCCCTCGGCGATCGGCACGCTCCCCCAGAAGCCGATGTTCACATAGGTTTCGCCCGGCTGGAGGGGATACAGCGGCCACGCCCGGGCGGATCCGGGCCCGGCCGGCTCGCGCAGCCGCAGGGGGCAGAGCCAGACCGGGGTCATCCGCACGTTCTGGGCGAACCAGCGCAGGAACTCCGCGGTGCCGTCGAGCGGGATCTCGACGTCCTGCACCACCCGCTCGCGGGCCGGGCGGCCCCGCCAGCGGTCGATCCGGGCAGTTACCTGGTGCCGGTGCTCCAGGCGGACCAGCCGGTGGTAGAAGTCGCTGCGCCGGTAGCGCTGCGGCCAGAGCCGGCGGACCACCGGGTGCTGCACCCCGAACGCCGCCGAGCACCAGAACCAGTCGGTGTCCCACCGCCAGATGTAGTCGTACGCGGTGAGCACGTCCCGGGTGCGCCGGCGCAGCGAGCGGTAGTAGATGTCCTGGCCGGTGTAGTCGCTGGGCGGGCCGGTCGCGTCGTCGGTGAAGGTGCCGAGCACCAGGTACGCCTCGCCGGGGCTGAACACCACCCCGTCCATGGCGTCGACCGGGTCGCCCTCCCAGGAGCCCTTGGCGACCACCTCGGCGATCGCGTCGGTCAACTCCTCCAGCCGGCTGAACCGGATGTTGCGCAGCGCCACGTACCGGCGCACCGGCTGGAGTTCGATGCGCAGCCGGGTGGCGTAACCGAGGCTGCCCAGCGAATTGGGGAAGGCCCGGAACAGCTCGGCGTGCTCGCCCACCGGCCGGGCGGTGACGATCTCCCCGGTCCCGGTGAGGATGTCCAGCTCGGACACGGACTCGTGGGGCAGGCCGTTGCGGAACGAGGTGGACTCGATGCCCAGCCCGGTCACCGCGCCGCCCAGGGTGATGGTGCGCAGCTGCGGCACCACCAGCGGCATCAGGTCGTGGGCCAGGGTCGCGTCGACCAGGTCCTCGTACGTGCACATGCCCTGCACGTCGGCGGTCCGGCCGGCCGGGTCGACCGAGAGCACCCCGGTCAGGCCGCTGACGTCCAGCCCGGGCACCCGCGGCGCGGATCTCGGTCGGAACAGGTTGGAGGTGCGTTTGGCCAGCCGTACGGGCTCCCCGGCGGGCACCGCGGCGTACGAGCGCCGCAGCGTGTCCACCGCCCGCTCATGATCACGGACAGCGTGCATGAGATCACCTTACGCCCGGGTACGACAATTCGTGGGATGACCACAGTGGCGGTTCCGGGTCAGCTGAACGGCTGGCGGGCTACCGTGGCGACCATGCCGTCCCCCGCTCTCGCCGCCCTGGACGCCGCCGGCCTGCCGTACCGGGTGATCCGGCACGGCCCGGTCGGCAGCCTCGCCGAGGCGGCCCAGGCGCGCGGCGTCCCGGTGCCGGACGTGGTCAAGACCATCGTGGTGCGCCGCGGCGCGGACGACCACCTGTTCGTGCTCACCCCCGGCGACCGGGTCATCTCCTGGCCCAAGCTGCGCGCCCTGCTCGGGGTGAGCCGGCTGTCGATGCCGGACGCGGCCGCGGCGAAGGCGGCCACCGGCTACGAGCGCGGCACCATCACCCCGTTCGGCGCGACCACCGCCTGGCCGGTGATCGCCGACGAGCGGCTGCGCGGCCGGGAGATCACCCTCGGTGCGGGCGAGCCCGGGACCGCCGTGGCGATCGACGCGGACGCCGCCCTCGCCGCCCTCGGCGCGACCGTGGCCGACGTCACCGACCCGGAACCCGAACGCTGACCGGTGGTCGCCGGCCCGCCGTCGGGCATAGCGTGGTGCCATGCCGAAAGCCGTCTGGAACGACCTGATCATCGCGGAAAGTGACGACACCGTGCTGGTCGAGGGCAACCACTACTTCCCCCGCACGGCGCTGCGGAACGACGTGATCCGCGACTCCGCCACCCACACGGTCTGCCCGTGGAAGGGCACCGCCTCCTACTACAGCCTGGAGCACGCGGGGCGGACCAGTGACGACGCGGTCTGGTACTACCCGGACCCGAAGCCGGAGGCGGAACTGGTCCGTGACCGGGTGGCGTTCTGGAAGGACGTCCGGGTGGTCGACTGAATCACCCCCGGGGCCCGGCGACTGGCCATCGACCGTCGCGGTGGGTCAGGATGCCCTCATGGCCGACCCGCGCACCGACCCGCCCGGCACCGTCTACGGCGCCCGCCGTACCGGCCGGCCCGGCCTGCCGCAGGACCCGCTGATGCGGGTCGCGCTGGGCGTGGCGGTGGTCGGCGTACTCCTGGGAGTGTTCTTCGCCAGCGGCGTGCTCGGCGGCGGTGGCGGCGCGCGGCCGGTGGTGCCCGCGGCGGCCGTGCCCACCGCGGCGGCGAGCGAGAACCCGCCCACCACGGCGGCCGCCCCCACCACGCCGGCCGCGTCGCCGTCGACCGCCGCGCCGACCACCGCGGCCCCGGCGAACGGGCCGAAGGTGTTCCGCTCGGTGCCGTCCGGGCTCTGCCTCGGGCTGGAGAGCGACCAGCAGCAGGCGAAGGCGCGGCTCGCCCCCTGCACCGGCGGGCCGGAGCAGCAGTGGGTGGCCAGCCAGCTCGGCCCCGACGCGGTGGCGCTCACCGTGGCCGCCTACCACCAGTGCCTCGACGTCGAGGGAGCCAGCACCGGGGACGGCGCTAAGCTCCAGCAGTACCCCTGCCACGGGCAGGGCAACCAGCAGTGGCGGCTGCACCCCGCCGGGGACGGCACCGTGCTGCTGGTCGCCGTGCACAGCGGCAAGTGCGCGCAGGCCGAGGGGGGCAACCCGCAGCCCGGCGCCGCGCTGGTACAGGTCCCCTGCACCGGCGCGGCCGAGCAGCGGTGGGCGGTCGGCTGACCGGTCAGCCGCGGTAGCTCCAGGCCCGCCGGCCGGCCACGACCGGCAGCACGAACGCGGGCTCCTGGTCGGGGCGGCGCCGCAGCAACAGGGAGAGCCCGGCCGCCCCGATCGAGAGCGCGCCGGCCGCGTACCAGGCCGCGGCGTAGTCGCCGAGGTGGTCGCGGACCAGACCGGCGCCGGTCGCCGCGACGGCCGCGCCGACCTGGTGGGCGGCGAACACCCAGCCGAAGACCACCGCACCGGAGGACCCGAACCACTCCCGGCACAGCGCCACGGTCGGCGGCACGGTGGCCACCCAGTCCAGGCCGTAGAAGACGATGAAGACCAGCATGCTCGGCCGGGTACCGCCGGCGAAGAGGCTCGGCAGCACCAGCAGCGACGCGCCGCGCAGCGCGTAGTAGGCGCCCAGCAGCAGCCGGCTGTCCACCCGGTCGGTGAGCCAGCCGGAGGCCACCGTACCGACGATGTCGAAGAGCCCGACCAGGGCGAGCAGGCCGGCCGCGGACGTCTCCGCCATGCCGTGGTCGTGCGCGGCCGGCACGAAATGGGTGCCGACCAGGCCGTTGGTGGTCGCGCCGCAGATCGCGAAGCCGCCGGCGAGCAGCCAGAACGGCCGGGTCCGCGCGGCGGCGGCCAGCGCACCGACCGCCCGGGCCGCCGCCCCGCCGGCCGGCGGCGCCGGCGCGACCACCTCGGTGGCCCCGTAGGCGGGCAGGCCGAGATCCGCCGGGTGCTCCCGGAGCAGCCACCCCACCAGGGGTACGACCGCCAGCGCGGCCCCGGCGACGACCAGCGCGGCCAGCCGCCAGCCGTGGTCGCGGACCAGCACCGCGACCAGCGGGAGGAAGACCAGTTGCCCGGCCGCGCCGCCGGCGGTGAGCACGCCGGTGACCAGGCCCCGCCGCGCGACGAACCACCGGCCGGTGACGGTGGCCACGAAGGCCAGCGCCATCGAACCGGTGCCCAGACCCACCAGTACGCCCCAGCAGAGGATCAGCTGCCAGCTGGCGCTCATCAGCACGGTCAGCCCGCTGCCGAGGGCGACGAGCACCAGCGCGCCGGCCACCACCCGGCGGATGCCGAAGCGGTCCATCAGCGCGGCGGCGAACGGGGCGGTGAGCCCGTAGAGCATCAGGTTGACCGAGACGGCGGCGGAGATGGTCGCCAGCGGCCAGCCGAACTCGGCGTGCAGCGGGTGCAGCAGCACCCCGGGCGTGGCGCGGAAGCCGGCCGCGCCGACCAGCGCGACGAAGGAGACGCCGGCCACGAGCCAGGCCGGATGCAGACGGTGTCGGGTCACGCTCCGAGTCTCGGCGGCGCCGGGCGGCCCGACGAGTGGCCGGAAAGCCATCATGCGCAATAATCGGGCCATGACCCCGCACCGGATCGCCGTCCTCGCCCTCGACGGGGTGGTCGGCCTCGACCTCGGCACCCCCGCCCAGGTCTTCGGCACCGCCCGCACCGCCGACCTGACCCCGCTCTACGCCGTCGAGGTCTGCACCCCCGGCCGGCGACCCGTCCGCAGCACCGCCGGCTTCCAGGTGCTCCCCGAGCACGGCCTCGAGCTGCTGGAACGGGCCGACACCGTGATCGTCCCCGGCATCCACGAGGGCGCGCCGATCACCGCCGGCACGCTGGAGCCGGACGTGGCAGCGGCGCTGCGGGCCGCCCACGCCCGCGGCGCCCGGATCATGTCGATCTGCACCGGCGCGTTCGTGCTCGCCGCCGCCGGCCTGCTCGCCGGCCGCCGGGCCACCACCCACTGGGCGTACGCGGACCGGTTCCGCCGGCTGCACCCCGCCGTGGACCTCGACCCCGAGGTGCTCTTCCTCGACTCCGGCGGGATCCTCACCTCCGCCGGGGTCGCCGCCGGCATCGACCTCTGCCTGCACGTCATCCGCACCGACCACGGCAGCGAGGTGGCCAACCGGACCGCCCGCCGCTGCGTCGTGCCGCCCTGGCGGGAAGGCGGCCAGGCCCAGTACATCGAGCGCCCGGTGCCCCGGGCGGCGGAGGCCGGCACCGCGGCCACCCGGGAGTGGGCGCGGCAGCGGCTGCACGAGCCGATCGCCCTGCGCGACCTGGCCGGGCACGCCCGGATGAGCGTACGGACCTTCACCCGGCGCTTCCGCTCGGAGACCGGGCTCAGCCCGGCGCAGTGGCTGCTGCACCAGCGCACCGAGCACGCCCGGCTGCTGCTGGAGACCACCGACCTGCCCGTCGACCGGGTCGCCCGGCACGCCGGCTTCGGCACCACCGCCGCCCTGCGCCAGCACTTCCACTCCCGGGTCGGCGTCGCCCCGACCACCTACCGCCGCACCTTCCGGCGGCCGCCGCACCCTGCCTGGACGACTGGCGGCGAAACCGCCGGAGGATCGGTTGTGGTCGACTCGCCCTAGCCGAGCACGGCTTCGCCGACGGGCGTACGCCGGTAGCGGATCTCGTGCCGGTGTCGTTCCCCGGTGACGAAGCCGGCGTCGCGCAGCACCGACAGATGCTCGGAGACCGTCCCGGTGGCCAGCGCGTGACGGTGGGCCAGCGTCGTCGTGCTGGCCGGCTCGTCGAGGCTGAGCAGCAGCACGGCCCGGGTCCTGCCGATCAACCGCCCCAGAGCCGCGTGCCGATCGGCGGCAAGGGGCTGCCAGAGCGTGCCGAGCCCGCGCGCCGGGTAGATCACTGTGGGCTGCCACGGCGGGTCCACGATGACGACGACCTGATCCCACTTGAACGCGCTGGGCACCAGGATGAGCCCCTCGCCCCGCAGATCGCGATGCTCGTCGTCGCCGTAATCGCGGGTCAGCACGCCGTTGTTCCAGCGCAGACGGGGATGCAACTCGGCGAACAACCGGTCCAGGCCGCCTTCGGCGAGACGCCGGGTCTGGAAACCCACATCGGCGTCAAGCAGCCCGCGTACCTGCGGCCAGACCGGTTCGACCAGGACCTCCCACGCCTGCCGCACGAGTGAGACCAGCGTCTGGAGAACAACGGCCGGGTCGCCCAGCAGCAGCCGGCCGGTCGCCGACTCGGCCGCCCCCGGCGTGTCCGCCAGCGACCGTCGCAGCTCCGCGCGTACCCGATCGTGGTCAGTGGCCGCCACGGCCGCGACTTCGTCCTCGAACCGGGCATGCGGACTGACCGGAGGCGGCGAGAGGAAATCGGGGGTGTAGCCGCGACGCGGCTGGAGCAGGGCGATCGGCCGCAGGTCGAGGTCCCGCGTGCCGACCGTGTCGAGCCAGCGGCGGTGCGGGCCGACGCCTTCCCGCGGAGAGAGCAGGCGCACCGCGGACAGCGTCTCGAGCATCGGTGAGCTGGCGAAGCGGCAGCGCAGCAGGTCGGCAGGGCTGAACCGCAGCGTGACCGCCATCGCGCCACCTCCCCGACCGGTAGAGATTCGGCTTGTGCCGAATCACTGGCGACCACGATACCGACGCTCGCAGAGTTCTCCCGGATGTCCCGACGATCATGAGGAGAACGATGAACCCGAACGCCGACTGGGAGCAGCGCAGCGCGGAGCTGTGGGCGGCCTTCGACGCGGCGCCCGACGACTGGGACGAAGCCGACTTCCGCCAGCGGGTTGGCGCCCTCGCCGACGAACTGGGACCGGATCATCCGGTGGCGGCGTTCGAGCGGGCCTGCGCCTGGGACTCGACCGGTCACTCGGACAAGGCGGTTCCGCTCTACCGCACCGCGCTGGAGCTGGGCATCGACGGCATCCGCCGGCGGCGCTCGGTGATCCAGATGTCCAGCTCGCTGCGGAACACCGGACACCCCGGGGAAAGCGTCCGGCTGCTGACCGAGGAGCGCGAGCGTGGCTCCGACGAGCTCGACGACGCGGTCAGCGCGTCGCTCGCACTGGCTCTCACCAGCGTCGGCCGGGAGCGGGAGGCCGTGTCGATCGCCGTCGGGGCGCTCGCCAAGCACCTGCCGCGCTATCAGCGGTCGATGGCCAACTACGCCCGGCTACTGGTCGAGCCCGACTGACTCGTCGACCAGTCAGTGCCTGCGCTCAGGCGAGGTGCGGCTGGCGGCGCAGGGCGCGAAGCTGGGCCAGGTGCATGGGCAGGTGGACGCGGATGTGCAGGTCCAGCACCCGACCCCAGGGCAGCGACTCGTCCACGTCGAGGTCGAAGCCCTCCCGCAGGACGGTGTCGACCGACGTCTCGGCCGCCGGACCCAGCCGGTCCGCCAGCGTGCACAGCTTCTGGCTGGTCGCCCGGAGCAGGGCGGCCAGCCCGTCCAGCCCGCCGCACTCGGCGACCAGGGCGTCCAGCTGCGGCCGGTGGATCGTCTCCAGGTCGTAGTAGGCGAACGGGGAGCCGGCCAGCACCGCCTCCGTCGCCTCGCTCATCAGCTCGTCGTTGGCGGCCAGGTGCGCCACGATCTGGTCGGCGCTGAGCTCCCCGTCCTCGGGCGGACCGAAGCCACCCGTGTCCACCTCCGCGAGCACCGACTCATACGCCCGCCGCAGCGCTGCGGCGTCCACCTGGTCCATATCCCGATCCAACCCCCGGCACCGGCGACCGCACCGCGGCTAACCGGCCCCGTTCACCCGGACGGGTTGCCCGGGAGGCCGGCGTTTCGGCTGTCTGCGGCAGAGCGGCCCCTCAAGAGCCATCGACACCACGACATGCCGCAACCGGAGTGGATCACCCACCCCCACGGGCGCCGGCGGACGGCGGCTCAGCGGCGGCCGTGCCGGGCCCGCAGGTAGTCGCTCACCACGTACTCGCCGAGATCGTCGAGGTCCGGGGTGAACATCCGCCCCTTGGACCGCCGGGCGACGGCGTCCACGAACCGGCGCAGCCCCGGATCGTCGCCGAGCATGAACAGGTTGAGCGTGGCCCCGTACCGGGTCAGGTTGTCCACCTCGCGGATGGTCGCCTCGATGGTCTCGGGCAGCGGCGGCCAGTGGAAGTACGCCTCGCCGTCGTCCGGGTCGAGGTGCGCGGTCGGCTCGCCGTCGGTGACCACCAGCACCACCGGCTCGGCACCCGGGTGGCGGCGCAGGTGCCGCGCCGCCAGCCGCAGCGCGTGCTGGAGGTTGGTGCCCTGCTCCAGGTCCGGTTCGACCGCGGCCAGCTCCTGCTGGGTGAGCGGCAGTGCCTGCCGGCCGAAGCCGATGATCTGCAACGCGTCCTGCGGGAAGCGGGTGGCCACCAGGTGCGACAGCGCCAGCGCGGTCTGCTTCATCGGCCCCCAGCGCCCCTGGGAGATCATCGAGTACGACAGGTCGACGCAGAGCGCCACCGCCGCCGAGGCCCGCCGTTCGGTCTCGACCACCTCGAAGTCCTCGACGGCGAGCTGCACCGGCACCGTGGGCCCGGCCCGGCGTACCGCCCGGGTGAGGGTACGCACCACGTCGAGCGGTTGCTCGTCGCCGAACTCCCATTGCCGCGAGGCGCCGCTGACCTCGCCGGCCGCCCCGGCGGAGCGCAGGTCGTGCTGGCCGCGCGGGCCGGCGGTGAGGTCGGCGAAGACCCGCCGCAGGGCGGTGCCGGCGAGCCGGCGCAGCGCCTTCGGGCTGAGGGTCAGCCCGTCCGCGTCACGGGTGACCCAGCCCTGGCGGCGCAGCTCCTGTTCCAGCTCGCGCAGCCGGCGTACGTCGTCGGCGGCGTCCCGCCCGAGCGTCCGGGCCACCGCGTCGACGTCGACGTCGTCCAGGGTGGCGCCCGGGTGTTCCTGGTCGAGGGCGTCCAGCAGCTCGTCCAGCTCGGCGATCTCACCGAGCGCGCCGGTCGCCTCGCCGTAGCCGAGCGGCTGGTCGCCCCGGACCCGCTCGCCGCGCTGCCAGTTCAGGTCGGGGCGCAGCGCCCGCAGGTGCCCGTCGAGCTGCGACAGCTCCCCGGCGAGCTGGTCGCCGAGGGACTGGCGCATCAACCCGGCCAGTTCCTCGCGCTGCCGGTCCGACAGCGACCGCATCAGCCGTTCGCCGGCCGCCGCCCGCCGGGCCAGCACGTCGACCAGCTCATCGACGTCCCGGGGCCGCTCCGGGAAGAACTCGCCGTGCCGGCGCATGAACTCGGCGAACGCGTCGGTGGTGTCCTCGGCGCGGGCGTGGCGGTCGAGCAGGTCGTTCAGGTCGCGCATCATCTCGGCGAGCTGCCGCTGGGCGGCCGGGTCGGCGGCGGCCCGCGCCGCGTCGCGCAGCCCGGCGAAGCGCTGCTCCAGCACCTCGCCGCGCAGCCCGTCGAGGATCCGCTGGTAGGTCTGCCGTGCCTCGGCGCTGGCCCAGTCGTACCCGGAGAGCTCCTCCACCGCCCGGGCGGTGGAGCGGGGCAGGTTGTCCAGCACGGCCTCGGCGAAGCGGGCGTCGTCGCCGTCCCGGCCGCGCAGCTCCTCCCGTTCGGCGGCGAGCGCCTGGTCGAGCAGGGCGCGAGCCCGGGTCACCGCGCCGTCCAGGTCGCCGCGGCGCAGCGCGTCGCGGCGCAGCCGGCGGGCCCGGGCGGCGAGGTCGTCCAGGCCGCCCCGACCCTGCGGGCCGCGGCGCAGCAGGTCGCGCAGCGCCTCGCGCAGGCTGCCGCCGGCGAGCACCTCGGAGCCGACCGCGTCGACGGCGGCCCGCACGTCGTACGGCGGGGCGAGCGGGTCGGGTCCGCCGCGCCACTGCCCGTACCGGAACCGGTTGCCGGCCACGGTCAGCCCCGGCCGCCGTAGACGGTGCGACCGGACTCGGTGACGTCCTTGCCCAGCCGGCGGGTCAGGTGCAGCCCTTCGAGGACGAACTCCACGCCGGCGGCGGCCTCCTCCGGGGTGGGCGCGTCGCCGAGGCCGAGCCGGTCGAGCGCCTTGGCCAGCCCGGGCACGGTGCCGACCTGGCGCAGCAGTTCGGCGGAGGAGACCAGCTCGCCGGTCTCGATGATGCCGCCCTCGGCGACCAGCGCGGTGAACCCGGACAGGTCCAGCCCGGCCAGCCGGGCCCGGAACGTCTCGGCGGTGGCGGTGCGCAGCAGGTGGGCCAGGACCTCGATCTCCCGCCCCTCCTCGCCGCTCTCGAACTCGACCTTGCCGCGCAGGGTGGAGGTCACCGAGACGGCGTCGCCCACCCGGGCCACCGGGGCCTCCGGCGACCGGACCGGCCCCCGGTCGACGTCTCCGGTCGCGCCGGGTCGGCCGGCCTGCCCCGACTCGGCGGCGAGCAGGCCGGAGCGGCGCAGCGCGGCGGCCGCGACGGTCTCGGCGGCGGCGATGGCGAACCGGGCGGAGACACCGGAGCGCGGGTCCACCGACGGTGATTCCCGGACCGCCCGGGCGAACCGGGCCAGCACCTCCAGCACGTGCTCCGGGACGGTGGCGACCAGGTCGGCCTCCTGCCGGATCAACGCCAGCTCCAGGTCGAGGTCGACCGGGTAGTGGGTGCGGATCTCCGCGCCGAAGCGGTCCTTGAGCGGGGTGATGATCCGGCCCCGGTTGGTGTAGTCCTCCGGGTTGGCGCTGGCCACCAGGAGCAGGTCCAGCGGCAGCCGCAGCTGGTAGCCGCGGACCTGGATGTCCCGCTCCTCCAGCACGTTGAGCAGCGCCACCTGGATCCGTTCGGCCAGGTCGGGCAGCTCGTTGACGGCGAAGACGCCCCGGTTGGTACGGGGTACGAGTCCGAAGTGGATGGTCTCCGGGTCGCCGAGACTGCGCCCCTGGGCGAGCCGGATCGGGTCGACGTCACCGATCAGGTCGCCGACGCTGGTGTCCGGGGTGGCGAGCTTCTCGCCGTACCGCAGGGAGCGGTGCAGCCAGCCGATCGGCAGGTCGTCGCCGTGCTCGGCGACCAGCGCCCGGGAGGCCGGGGTGAGCGGGTGCATCGGGTGCTCGTTGAGCACCGAGCCGGGCAGCACCGGGGTCCACTCGTCGAGCAGCGCGCCCAGCGAGCGGATCAGCCGGGTCTTGCCCTGGCCGCGCTCACCGAGCAGCACCATGTCGTGGCCGGCGAGCAGGGCCCGCTCGACCTCGGGCAGCACCGTGTCCTGGTAGCCCACGATGCCGGGGAAGCGTTCCTCACCGGAGCGCATCCGGGCGAGGAGGTTGTCGCGGATCTCCTGCTTGACCGTGCGGTACTGATGGCCGGTCGCCCGCAGCGCGCCGAGCGTGCCCGGCAGGTCGGCGGGCGGGACCGGGGGAACCTGGTTGGGAGCGGTCACCCGGCCAACGCTAGCGCGGCCGGGTGACCATCCGCCCGTCTTCAGCGCTGCCGCCCGGCCGGGCCCGGCCGGGGCCGCCGGCAGCGGGCGCAGCCGCCCCGCCGCCGCAGGTGGTATGCCAGGGTGGCCGCGCCGAGCGCGACGCCCCACAGCGGCCAGAGCAGCATCGGCGCGGAGGTCAGACTGAACCCGCCGGCCAGGTGCCAGAACTCGGGGTTGCTCATCAGGCCCAGGGTGGCCGCCGTCACCGACAGCGCCACCAGCGTCGCGGGGACGACCGCCAGGTTGATCGGTACCCGCCGACCGGCCAGCCCCGGCAGCCAGCGGGGGAACCGCTCGCCCCAGGGGCGGACCAGCCCGAGGGTGAGGATCGCCCCGACGGTGGCGAACCCGCCCAGCCCCGCCCCGGCCCAGACCAGTCCGGTCTCCCGCATCTCGGCGAGGAAGCCCCGGGAGATGCCCAGCGGGATGCCGGCCGCCCAGGCGAACCGGGTGAGCGCGTAGGCGACCGGGATGGCGGCGGCGGTGTACGCGGCCCAGCGCCCCCAGCGGGCCGCCGCGGCGGGCGTGGTCCAGCCGCGCTCGTGGTCGTCCCGGCCGCAGGCCGGGCAGGCGCCGACGGTCCGGCGCTGCCAGAGCAGCAGCGCCCCGGCCAGCAGGACGCCCCCGATCAGGGCCGCGCAGCGGGCGGCCAGCGGCCAGTCGAAGATCTGCCCGTAGTCGACCGGCGGCCAGCCGAACGGCGCGCCGATGAGCAGGATCGGCAGGTAGCCGAGCACGATCAGCACCCGGGCGTCGGGGACGACCACGGCCAGCGCGAACGCGACCGTCCAGCCGTAGCCGAGCAGCAGCGCGCGGGGCAGGCCGGGCCGGCGTACCGGCGCCGGGCCGCTCATGGCCAGGGCCGCGACGGCCGCGAGCAGCAGCAGCCCGGCGAAGAGCGGGGCGCCGACGTCCACCGGCACCAGCCGGAGCAGGCTGACGTCGCTGCCGCGCGGGTCGTTGGCGCCGAACGGGTAGCCGGCGCCGGTCAGGGTGCAGAGCAGGGCGAGCACGCCCCAGCCGCCGAGCCAGGCGGCGGCGAGCGGGGCGGCCAGGTCGAGCCGGGTCCGGGTGGACCGGCTGGGTGGGGCATCGGTCGTTGTCGTCATGCCTTCAGCCTCGGCCGGTCGGGTCCCGGATCCCTCCCGCGCCGGGGTGGACCGCCTCCCTCGCGGGAGGGACCGGTCAGCCGGTCGGGACCACGAAGCCGGACTCGTACGCGGCGATCACCGCCTGGGTCCGGTCGCGCACCCCGAGCTTGGCCAGCACGTTGCCGACGTGGGTCTTGACCGTCTCCACGCCGACGACCAGGCGGTCGGCGATCTCCGGGTTGGAGAGCCCGGCGGCCATCAGCCGCAGCACCTCGCCCTCCCGTTCGGTGAGCCGGGCCGCGCGCAGCCCGTCGCCGCCCCGGCCGCCGTACGCGCCGGCGAGCCGGCGGATCGCCGCCGGGAAGAGCAGCGACTCCCCCGCGGCCACCACCCGGATCGCCTCCACCACCTCCGCCGGGCGGGCCCGCTTGAGCAGGAAGCCACTGGCCCCGGCGCGGAGCGCCGCGTAGACGTACTCGTCGTTGGCGAACGTGGTGACCACCAGCACGCGGGGCGGGTCGGCGGAGGCGGCCAGCAGCCGCCGGGTGGCCTGGATCCCGTCGATGGCCGGCATCCGGACGTCCATGAGCACCACCCGGGGGCGCAGCCGGGCCACCAGCGACGGCACCTCGGCGCCGTCCGCGGCCTCGCCGACCACCCGCAGGTCCGGCTGGGCGTCCACGATCGCCCGCAGGCCGACGCGGATCAGCTCGTCGTCGTCGACGATCAGCACGTCGATGGTCACCCGGTCTCCTCCCTCGGCGTCGGCAGGCTCACCCGGACCAGCCAGCGGTCGCCCTCCCGGCCGGCGGTGAGCCGCCCGCCGAGCAGCAGCACCCGCTCCCGCATCCCGTCCAGGCCACGCCCGCCGCCACCCGGCCCGGCGGTCTCGCGCAGCGCGTTGACCAGCTCGATCTCCAGACACCCGTCGGGTACGCCCACCCGCAGGCGCACCGGCCCCCGGCCGTGCCGGGCCGCGTTGGTCAGCCCTTCCTGCACGATCCGGTATCCCTCGCGGGACACCACGGCGGGCAGCCCGCCGAGTGGCCCGCTGATCCGCGACTCCACGGCCAGGCCCGCGGCCCGGGTGTCGGCGACCAGCCGGTCCAGTCCGTCCAGGGTGGCCTGCGGCGCGGTGGGCGTGGGCGGCCGTCCGTCCGCCGCCTCGCGGAGCAGCCCGAGCACGTGGTCCAGGTCGTCCATGGCCCGGCGGCTGGTCTCCTCTATGGCGCGCAGCGCCCGGCGGCTGAACTCCGGGTCGGTGTCGAGCAGCTCGCGGCCGGCCCCGGCCTGGAGCGTCGCCACGGTCAACGCGTGCCCCACCGAGTCGTGCAGCTCGCGGGCGAGCCGGTTGCGCTCGGCCAGCCGGGCCGTCCGGGCCTCCAGGGCGGCGATCCGCTCGGCCTGGGCCGGGCCGAGCAGCACCGGCGCCATGGAGGCGGCGAGCCCGCCCAGCCCGGCCACCGCGTAGCCGAGCGCGACGAGCAGCGCCAGCCCGGCCAGGCCCGCCGCGACCGGGTGGCCGGGGTCGAGCGGGCCGAAGCCGTCGCCGGGCACGCCGCCGGTGTCCAGGCCGGTGAGCCCGGCCAGGAAGACCAGCCCCATGGGCAGGACGCTGATCGCCGCGAACAGCACCATCGCGCCGGTGAGCAGGTGCAGGGCGATCCAGAGCGCGGCGCGCAGCCGGGTTTCCCGGTCCATCCGGTGGCCGGGGACGGGCTCCGGCAGCTCGACCGCGAGCAGGGCCCGGGCGGCGGCGATCTCCAGCGCCCGGCTGCCGGCCAGGAACATCGGCACGGCGGCGAGCGCGGCGGCCACCAGCAGCAGCCCGAACCCGATCGAGCGGGGCACCCCCGGGCCGCCGAGCAGTTGGGCGAAGGCCACCGCGAGCAGGCCGTACGGCAGCGCGAGCACGCCGCCGAGCAGCAGGAACACGGCGCGCCGCCAGGTGCTTGCCCGCACCAGCGGCGCCAGCGCGGCCCGGATCGTCACCGGCTCATTCTGCCGCCCGGTGGCGCTGCACCGACTCCCCCGCGGCGGGGAGATCGCGTCCCCGCCGGGCGGCAGTCGTCACCGGCGGCCGGACCGGTCGCGCGCCGGCCGTCCGCCGGCGCGCCGCCGGGCCGGCGACGCGCCGCGCTCAGCGGTGCTCGCGCACGTACGCGGCCGGGTCCTTGTCCCGGAACGGCAGGTTGCGGCCGTTCTTGTGTTCGCCGTAGAACCGCAGCCAGTGCGCGCCCAGCTCGGCCCGCAGCTCCACGCCGGCGTGCCGGCGGAAGTCGGGCAGCGCCTCGTCCTCCTCCTCGGCCAGGTGCTCGCTGTTCTCCCGGCGGGCCTTCCACACCGCCGCCCACCAGGCGTCGGAGCCGACCTCGTGCAGCTTCGACTCGGCGATGGCGTCGCGGATCTTGTTGTGGTCGCCGACCGCGTCCGCGGTCTCGTCCTCGCCGTCGTCGCCGTGCCGGACCAGGTGCGGGTAGAGGATCGCCTCCTCCGCCTCGGCGTGGATGTCCAGGTGCAGGGCGAGCGCCTCCCAGATCGCCAGCAGCTCGTCGGGGTCGCGGGCGTCGTCGAGCCGGGCGAAGCCACGCCGGAAGGAGGCGTGGTCGTCGAGGATCAGGGCCGTGATGTCGTCCATGATGGTCACCTCCGGGTACGGGCGCGGATCAGCTTGGGTACGGCGGCCAGCCCGGTGACCGGCCGGAACGCGTGCGCGGCGGTACGCAGGGCGGCGTACTCGTCGTCGGCCAGGTCGATCTCGGCGGCGGCGGCGTTGCGCTCCACCTGCTCCACCCCGGAGGCGCCGGGGATGGCCACCACGTTGGGGTGGCGCAGCAGGTACGCCAGGGCGATCTGGCTCGGGGTGGCGTCGTGCGCGGCGGCCACCTCGCGCAGGGTGGCGATCAGTTCGGTGCCGCGTGCCAGGTTCTCCGGCAGGAAGTACGGGTTGGCCCGGCGGACCGCCCCGCCCGGCGGGTTGCTCGGGTCGTAGCGGCCGGAGAGGAAGCCCTGCGCGAGCGGGCTGTACGCGATGACGATCCGCCCGGCCTGCTCCGCGTACGGGATCAGGTCTTCCTCGGGGCCGCGGTCGACCATGCTGTAGCGGACCTGGTTGCTGAGCACCCGGCGGCCCAGCGCGGCTTCGGCGAACCGCCAGCGGCGCAGGCTGTAGTTGCTGACCCCGACCTCGCCGACCAGCCCGACGTCCTGGAGGGCGCGCATGCCGCGCATGGTGGTGGTGTCGGCGACCACCGGGTTGGGCTGGTGCACCTGGTAGAGGTCGATGCCGGCCACGCCGAGCCGGGCGGCGGAGGCGACGGCGCGTTGCTGCACCACGGGGGCGACCGGCAGCACCGGGAAGATCTTGGTGGCGACCACGGCGGTGGCCCGCTCCGCGCCCAGCGCCGCGCCGAGGATCCGCTCGCTGCGACCGAACCCGTAGATCTCGGCGGTGTCGAAGAGGGTGACGCCCAGGTCCAGCGCCCGCCGCACGATCCCGGTCGCCCGGCGCTCGTAGTCGGGGCCGTAGCCCCACTCGCGCGAACCGAACTGCCAGGTGCCGAGGCCGATCTTGGAGATCGGCTTGGGGGTGTCGAGCGGGACGAAACGCATGGGGTCGAAGCTACCCAAGCCGGCGGGGCGGCACGCCCGTTCCGGCGTCCGGGCCGGAACGGGCGGTAGCTGCCCGCCTCCGGCCCGGACCGGGACCGGCCGGGACTAGGGTCGACGGCGTGACCTACCTCGCCACCGACGACCGTTACGACGCGATGACCTACCGGCGCAGCGGGCGCAGCGGCTTGCGGCTGCCCGCCATCTCGCTCGGGCTGTGGCACAACTTCGGCCCGGACCGGCCGTACGAACGGCAGCGGGACATCGTCCGGCGCGCCTTCGACCTCGGCATCACCCACTTCGACCTGGCCAACAACTACGGCCCGCCGCCCGGTTCGGCGGAGGAGAACTTCGGCCGGATGCTCGCCACCGACCTGCGGCCGTACCGGGACGAGCTGGTGATCTCCACGAAGGCGGGCTACCTCATGTGGCCCGGCCCGTACGGCGAGTGGGGCTCCCGCAAGTACCTGATCTCGTCGCTGGACCAGTCGCTGCGCCGGATGGGCCTGGACTACGTCGAGGTCTTCTACTCGCACCGGTTCGACCCGGACACCCCGCTGGAGGAGACGATGGGCGCGCTGGACGCGGCCGTCCGCTCCGGCAAGGCGCTGTACGTCGGCATCTCCAACTACACCTCGGAGCAGACCGAGCGGGCCGCGGCGATCCTGCGCGACCTGGGCACCCCGCTGCTGATCAACCAGCCGTCGTACTCGATGCTCAACCGCTGGACCGAGCAGGACGGGCTGCTGGACACGCTGGAGCGGGTCGGCGCCGGCTGCATCGCGTACAGCCCGCTCGGCCAGGGCCTGCTCACCGACCGCTACCTGGGCGGCATCCCGGCGGACTCCCGGGTACGCACCAGCGTCTTCCTCAACGAGAGCGATCTGACCGAGGAGAAGATGGCCACCATCCGCGGTCTGGCGACGATCGCCGAGCGGCGCGGGCAGAGCCTGGCCCAGCTGGCGCTGGTCTGGGCGCTGCGGGACCCCCGGATGACCAGCCTGATCATCGGGGCGAGCAGCGTCGCCCAGTTGGAGGGGAACGTCGCCGCCCTGGACAACCTCGACCTCTCCGCCGAGGAACTCGCCGAGATCGACCGTCACCTGGGCTGACCCGGTTGCCCGGCCGGGCAGCGGTGGCGGCCTCACCAGATCCGGCGACGACCGGCGCGGTGGTTGCGGATCCCGCACGGCCGGCCGACCGGGCCACCGCCGGGACGGCGCAACCGCAGCCCGACCATGGCGGCCAGCAGCACGCCGACCAGCACCGCCGCCGCGACCACCGGCCGGGGCGGGCCGCCACCGGCGTCGGTCACGGCCGCCACCGGCGTCCCCTCCGCCGGCCGGTCGCCCGGCTCGCCGGCCGGGGCCGACGCGAGGGTACGCGGCGCCGCCGCGCCCGCCGGGGGCGTCGCCGACCGGCCGGTACCCGGCCGCGAGCCGGCCGCCGCCGACCGGAACACCACGTCGGAGCAGGAGTAGTAGGTGTCCTGGGTGTCCGAGTTCTGCCAGATGACATAGATGATGTGCCGGCCGGTCCGGTCCGCCGGCAGCCGCCCCGACATCTGGTACGCGCCGCCGCGGATCGGCGGGTCGGTGGCCGTGAGGAACGGCTTCGCCTCGACGTCTGCCCAGTTCAGGCGCCGGGTCGGGGCGTAACCGTCGGTGGTGACGTAGAGCCGGAAGGTGCCCCGGTGCGGGATGGTGGTGCGGTAGCGGAAGGTGTAGCGGGCACCGGCGGTGAGCGTGGTGGCCGGCCAGTCGGCGCGCGGTAGGTCCAGCCCCCGGTACGCGGAGAGCCCTCCGCTGCACAACTCGCCGTCGGGGATGCGGTCCCGGTCCCGGCCGTCGACCCGGGCGACCCGGATGTTGTCCCACTCGCGGACCGCGGCACCCGCGGCGACGGCCGCCCGGCAGGCCGGCGTGCCGGCCCGGCCGCCCTCCGGGCCGCAGGCCGCCGCCCGGCTCAGCGGGCTGGTCGGCGCGCCGTGCGCCCGGGCCGGCCCGGCGGTGCAGCACAGGGTCACGGTGGCGGCCGCGGCAGCGGCGAGGACTCGACGACGTACGGCCATGGGATGGACCTCCGGCAGGTGGTACGGGCGCGGGCCGGCAAAGGTTCGACCCGGGGCCGACCGCCTGGCCGCCAGGTCCCGCCGCGGCGGCGGTCCGGTCGAATCAACCGAACGGACCGCGTCGGCGTCGCGGGACCTCGCCGGGCCGGGGCGGGCCCTACAGTGACGGCACCCCCGAGCCATCAAGGAGCGCGCCGTGTCCGAGCCGCCGTCGACGCCAGACTCGCCCCCGGCCACCCCCGCGGCCGGGACCCCGGCGGGTGACGCCCCCGCCGCCGTCCCGCCGTACCTGCTCGTCATGCCCGACGTGGCGGGCGGGCCGCCCGGTGTCGTCTGGCCGGGCCGGGAGGGCGAGCCCGCCTGGGCCATTCCGGTCGTGGTGCCACCGGGCACGCGCGGCTACGCCGTGTTCCTGCCGCTGGTCCCGCCGGGCGAGGCTGCGCCGGACGCAGCGCGGATCGTGCTGTCCGCGCCGGGCGTGCCCACCCAGGCCACCGCCCCGGCCATCGAGGTCACCGCCCCGGCCACCACACCGACCGGCACCACCCCGGCCACCGCCCGGGCGGCCGGCGAGGACCCGGGCCGCACCGCACCGACCGGGGCGAGTCCGGCCGCCACCGCACCAACCACCCCGGCCACTGCCCCGGCAACCGGCAGCACGGCCCTGGCGGCGTCGTCCGAGACCGCAACCCCGGCCGGCGGCCCCGGATCCGGGACCGCGCAGCCCGCCGGGCCGGTGCGCGGGCCGGCCGTGCCGCCGAGCCTCGCCCCACCGGTGCCGCAGCCCTGGGGCGCGGCGCCGCCGCCCGACGGGTTCTGGGTCCCCCGGCCGCCCCGGCCACGGACCTCGTTTCTCGGCGCCCGCTGGCCGGAGCCGAAGCGGGCCACCGGGCGGGCGGTTCCGCTCGCCGTGCTGGCCGGCGCCCTCGGCACCGCCTTCTTCGTACCGCTGAACTCGGTCGGCATCGGCTGGTTCCTGGGCTGGCTCACGCTGACCCTCGGCGTGCTGGCGGGCGTACGCCGGCGCGCCGCCGAACTGCCGCGCGCCGAGCGGCTGATCCGGGGCGGATGGGCGGCGGCGGCGCTGGCGCTGCTGGCCGTACTGGCCTTCCGTAACGCCTGGTGGCTGGTGACGTTCTGCGTGCTCGGCGCGCTGGGCTGCGCCACCCTGGCCATCATCGGCGGCCGGCTGGTCCGGTCGATCCTGTTCGGGCTGGCGGCGACGCCGTTCGCCGCGTTCCGCGGCCTGCCCTGGGTACGCCGGCACATCAGCGCCTCGCCCGAGGCCGCGACGGTCCGCCGGATCGTCGGGTCGGTGGTCGCCACCGTGCTGGTGCTGGTCGTCTTCGGTGCCCTGCTCGCCTCCGCCGACGCGGCGTTCGACGAGGTCCTCAGCGCGATCATCCCCGAGATCAACATCAGTACGGTGTTCCGCTGGATCTTCCTGGCGGCCGTCGGTGGCCTGATCGCCGTCGCGGCGGTCTACACCCTGGCCGCGCCGCCCGACCTGTCCACCGTGGACCGGCCCGCCCGCCGCCGCCTCGGCCTGTTCGAGTGGGCCCCGGCCATCGGGGCGCTCACCCTGCTCTTCGCCGGTTTCGTGGTGGTGCAGTTCACCGTGCTCTTCGGCGGCGAGCGGCACGTACGGAAGGTGGCCGGCCTCAGCTACTCCGAGTACGCCCGCAGCGGCTTCTGGCAGCTGCTCTTCGTCACCCTGCTGACCCTGGCCGTGCTGGGTGGGGTCAGCCGCTGGGCCAGCCGGGAGCGGCCGGTCGAGCGGACCCTGCTGCGCGTGTTGCTGGGCCTGCTCAGCGCCCTCAGCGTGGTGATCGTGGTGTCGGCGCTGTCCCGGATGTGGACCTACCAGAAGGTCTACAGCTTCACCGGTGAGCGGATCTTCGTGATGGCGTTCGAACTGCTGCTCGGGACCGTGTTCCTGATGATCCTGGCGGCCGGCGTGCGGTGGCAGGGCCGGTGGATCCCCGGCTCGACGGTGGCGCTGGCCGTGCTGATGCTGCTCGGGCTGGCCGCGCTGAACCCGGAGGACTACGCCGCACGGCGCAACATCCTGCGGTACGAGCAGACCGGCAAGATCGACGCCTGGTACCTGCGGGCCCTCTCCGCCGACGCCACGCCCGCCCTGACCCGGCTCCCCGATCCGGTCCGCCGCTGCACCCTGAGCTGGATCGCCGACGACCTCGACAAGTCCGACCCCTGGTACGCCTGGAACCTGGGCCGCTACCGGGCCCGGCAGGCACTGGACCGGGTCGGTCCGGATGCCGTCGGCGGCCCGAAGGACTGCCGCCGGGCCGACCAGTTCGACCTGCCCAAGAGCCGTAGGTGAGCCGGCCGGCGGGCCCGCGAGGGACGGTTTCGCGGGCCCGCCGGTGACTGCTCGCGGCGTTCCCGCCCACCGGCAGCGGCACCGCCCGGGGACCGGCGAGGCCCGGCTCCCCCGGGCCGGCGGGGACCGGCGCAGCCAGGACCACGCTCAGCCTTCGATGTCGACGACGACCTTGCCCGCCGCGGCGCCGGCCGCGACCAGGGCGTGCGCCTCCATCACCGTGTCGAGAGTAAAGCGGCGCGGATCGACTCGGGGACGCAACGCGCCGGCGTCGGCCAGCGCCGCGCCCTCGCGCAGGATCTCGCCATGGTGCTGCCGGCCCTGTCCGGTCAGCATGGGCAGCAGGGTGAGCACTCCCGAGTAGGTCGCGCCGCGGAAGGACAGCGGAGCGAGGGAGTGCGACCCCCAGCCCAACGCGCTGACCACGTGCCCGTGGTAGGTACGCACCGCCGCGAACGACGCGTCGAGCGTCGCTCCGCCCACATTGTCGGCGACGATGTCGAACCCCTGACCCCCGGTGTACGTGTCGACGTACTCCGCCACGCTGACGGCGCGGTAGTCGATCGGCACCGCGCCCAGGCTCTCGATCACCGGCAGGCTCGACGGGCCGCCCGTCGCGTACACCTCGGCGCCCCGGGACCGGGCCAACTGCACACCCACGTGCCCGACACCGCCGGCGCCACCATGCACCAGCACCTTCTGCCCGGCGCGGACCCCCGCCCGGTCGACCATCCCCTCCCAGGAGGTGATCAGGGCCAGCGGCAGCGCGGCGGCCTCCCGCATGGACAACGCCCGCGGCTTACGCGCCAACAGCCGGGCGTCCACGGCGGCGTACTCGGCCAGCGAGCCCTGCAGATCGCCCACGCCTCCGGTGAGCCCGTACACCTCGTCACCCGGCTCGAAACCCGCCCCGTCCGCGCCCGCGGCGACGACCACACCGGCGAGGTCCAGGCCGAGCACCGCCGGCGGCCGGACGCGGGCGTGCGGAGCCTTCCCCGCCTGGATCTTCGTGTCCAGCGGGTTGACGCCACTGGCCACGATCCGCACGAGCACCTGACCGGCGCCGGCGGCCGGCTGGTCGATCTCCTCGACCCGCAGTGGAGCACCGAACTCCCGCAGTATCACGGCGCGCATAACTACCGCACTTCCTGTTGTCGAGGCGTCATCGGACGCTGCTCGGGGTCAGCTGGTGTGGGTCGGCCGCCTCGCCCCGCCGGCGGGCGCCGAGGTGTTCGTCGAGGACCATCGCGCTGCTGATCAGGGAAAGGTGGCTGAAGGCCTGCGGGAAGTTGCCGGTCTGGTCCCCGTTCGGTGCGATCTCCTCGGAGTAGAGGCCGAGGTGGGTGCTGTAGGTGAGCATCTTCTCGAAGGTGAGCCGGGCCTCGTCGAGCCGTCCGGACCGGGCGAGGGCCTGGACGTACCAGAAGGTGCACATGGTGAAGGTGCTCTCGCTGCCGGGCAGGCCGTCGGGCGACGCTTCCGGGTCGTAGCGGTAGACGAGGCTGTCGGAGACGAGTTCCTCGTCCATGGCCCGCAGCGTCGACTGCCACAGCGGGTCGGTCGGCGTCACGAATCCGACGGCCGGCATCACGAGCAGGGAGGCGTCCAGCACGTCCGTCCCGCAGTGCTGCACAAACGCGCGGCGCCCGGGATGGAAGCCCTGGTTCATGATCTGGTGGTAGATCCGGTCGCGGACGCTCATCCATCGACTGATGTCACCCGGCCGCCCGCGCCGCTGCGCGACGCGGACCGCCCGGTCGAGGGCGACCCAGGACATCAGCCGGCCGTAGGTGAAGTCCCGCCGGCCGCCGCGGGTCTCCCAGATCCCGTCCTCGGGCTGGTCCCAGTTGTCGCAGAGCCAGTCCATCAGCTTCACCGTGTTCAACCACCCCTGGTGGAAGGGGGTCAGCCCGTGGCTGTCGGCGAGTTCGAGCGCGTTGAGCATCTCACCGTAGATGTCGAGTTGGAGCTGGCCCGCCGCGCCGTTGCCGATCCGTACGGGCGCGGATCCGCGGTAGCCCTCCAGGTGGTCGAGCGTCTCCTCGGCCAGCTCGGGTGAGCCGTCGATCCGGTACATGATCTGCAACGGCACGCCGCTCTCGCCGGCCTGCTGGACCCGGTCGTTCACCCAGTGCAGGTACCGCTCGGCCTCCTCGGTGAAGCCGAGGCCGAGCAGCGCGTGCACCGAGAACGACGCGTCGCGGAGCCAGGTGTAGCGGTAGTCCCAGTTGCGCGGGCCGCCGATCTTCTCCGGGAGCCCGGCGGTGGGGGCGGCGATCAGCGCCCCGGTCGGTGCGTAGGTCATCAGTTTCAGCGTGATCGCTGAGCGTTCGACCATCTCCCGCCACCGCCCGGTGTATCGGGAGCGCTCGAGCCAGCTCCGCCAGAACTCCTCGGTCTCGACCAGCAGGTCCTGCACCTCGGCCGGGGCGTACGCGCGCGGCGGCTCGGGTAAGCCCGTTTCCAGGACCACGCCCCCGGCCTCGCCCTCGCGCATGGTGGCCACCACGCAGACGCCCTCTTCGCTCCGCCGGTACTCGTAGGTCTCGGTGAGGCGTTCGGCGTACCGGACCACGTTCAAGGTGAGGGAGTGCGCCGGGGTGCGGAAGGTCGTGCCGTCCGGGTGCACCTCCAGCTCGTGCGGGTCCCGGCCGTAGTTGAAGCGGGGGCGGCAGTCGACCCGGAACCGCATGCTGCCCCGCACCACCCGCAGGATCCGGACCAGTCGGTGCCGGTCGGTCGCCTGGTCGCCCGCGACCGGCATGAAGTCCACCAGCTCGCCCACGCCGTCCGCGCTGAGGAAGCGGGTGATCAGGATCGGCGTGCCGGGCAGGTAGAGCTGTTTGCTCACATAGTCGACGCCGTCGGGCGAGACCTGGAAGTGGCCGCCCTTACGGCGGTCGAGCAGACCGGCGAAGAGACTGGGCGAATCGAAGCGGGGTGCGCAGAACCAGTCGATCGTGCCGTCCCGGGTCACCAACGCCGCGGTCTGCAGGTCACCGATCAGGCCATGGTTCTCCACCGCAGGATATGCGTCCATCGGTCCTCCCCCGCTCATCCCGGCCGCGGCACGACTACCCCTGGCATGGCCCGACACACCCGGGGTGCCCCTGCCGGGCGAGCCGCTTCAGCCGGATCCGGCCCGACAGCCGGCCACCCGCACATACCATTCGCGTGTGCCTGAGTCGATTGACCGATTTTTCGACCGCCTGCCGTCGCTGGCCCCCGCGATCCTTCGCGGGCCGACGAACGGGATCATGCGGATCGATCTGGACGTCGGTCACCGGACCGAGCACTGGCTGGTGGCCATGGGTCCGGGAACGGCCGCGGTGTCCCGGGGCAACGCGGAGGCCGACGCGGTGTGGCAGAGCGACATGGACCTGTTCGCCGACCTGGTGGCCGGACGCTCCCAGGGCATCGCGGCGGTGCTCCGCAACGACGCGACGATCAGCGGGGAACTCTCCCTCTTCCTGGCCTTCCGGCGCTTCTTCCCCGAACCCGCCGGCTCCCAGGACCCGCGCGGGGTGGGCCGCCAGGCGGTCCACACCGGAGGCGGTCGCCCGTGAAGCAGCTGATCAGCATCCTGGACGGGAACACGTTCGTCGTCTCGGACCGCTGCGGGGACATCGAGGAGTCCTTCAACTACCCGATGGGGCTCTTCTCGTTCGACACCCGGTTCATCTCCACCTGGATCCTCACCCTCGACGGCGCACGCCTGCATCCGCTCTCCGTCGACGAGGAGAGCTCCTACGCCACCACGTACTTTCTCGTGCCGGGTGAACCCACCCATTACCTGGACGCGAAGATCTCCGTCCAGCGACACCGGGCGATCGACGGCAGTTTCGAGGAGACCCTCATCGTGTTCAACCACAACACGGAGGCGGTCGAGGTCACCCTCCGGGTGGAGATCGGCGCCGACTTCGCGGACCTCTTCGAGATCAAGAATGCGCAGCGGAAACTCGGCCGAGCGACGGTCGACATCGAGGACGGCAACCTGCGCTTCAGCTACCGACGGCAGAAGTTCCACCGGGAGGTGTTGATCAGATCCTCCACCGAAGCGCAGGTGGACGAGCGGGGCATGTCGTTCCGGGTCCGGCTCGAACCGCACGCGGAATGGCAGACCCGGCTACGGGCCACCGCCCGAATCATCGCCGCCAACGGCCGGGACTTCCGGGAGACCCTGCCGCTGGGCCCCGACCGGCCGGTGCCGGAGATCCGCGACGAGCGCCGCCAGTTCCTGGCCTCGGCTCCGCTGCTGCGTTGCGACAGCGAGGCACTGTCCCAGGCCTACCAGACGAGCCTCCGGGATCTCGCCGCGCTCCGGTACGAGTCGATCACCCTTGGCGCCCGGCTGGTGGCCGCCGGCCTGCCGTGGTTCATGACCCTGTTCGGCCGGGACAGCATCTTCACCTGCCTGCAGGCCCCTGCCCTTCATGCCGGCGGTGGTCAAGCCGACGATCGTCATGCTCGCCGGACTGCAGGGCAGCCGCCTGGACGACTTCCGCGACGAGGAGCCCGGCAAGATCCTGCACGAGTTGCGCTACGGCGAACTCGCCGGGTTCGAGGAGCAGCCCCACTCCCCCTACTACGGCTCCGCCGACTCCACGCCGCTCTTCGTCATCCTCCTCGACGAGTACGAACGCTGGACCGGCGACGTCGAACTCGTCCGCCGGCTGGAGCACCCGGTCCGCGCGGCACTCGACTGGCTCGACACCTACGGCAACATGCTCGGCACCGGATACGTCTACTACAAGACCCGCAACCCGCGAACCGGGCTGCTCAACCAGTGCTGGAAGGACTCACCCGACGCCATCTCCTATCACGACGGGCGCCTGCCCGGCTATCCGATCGCCACCTGTGAGCTGCAGGGCTACGCGTACGACGCGAAGATCCGCGCGGCCCGGCTCGCCCGGGAGATCTGGCACGATCCCGGGTACGCCGACCGGCTGGAACGCGAGGCGAGCGAGCTGAAGCAGCGCTTCAACCGCGACTTCTGGCTGGCCGAACGCGACTGCTACGCCATCGGCCTGGACCGGAACGGCAAGCACATCGACTCGCTGTCGTCCAACATCGGGCACCTGCTGTGGAGCGGCATCGTCGACGAGGCGCGCGCGCCGGCCGTCGTGCGGCACCTGCTGGGGCCGGCCCTCTTCTCCGGCTGGGGCGTACGGACCCTGGCCACCACCGAAGGCCGGTACAACCCCATCGGCTACCACGTCGGCACGGTCTGGCCCTTCGACAACTCGATCATCGCCTGGGGTCTGGCCCGCTACGGATTCCGGAAAGAGGCGGGCCGGATCGCGACCGGGATCCTCGCCGCCGCCCACTGCTTCAACGGCCGCCTGCCGGAGGCGTTCGCCGGCTTCCCCCGTACCCAGACCAACTATCCCGTCGAGTACCCCACCGCGTGCAGTCCCCAGGCCTGGTCGGCCGGCACCCCCCTGCTGCTGCTGAGAGTCCTGCTCGGCCTGCGACCGCACGACGAGCACCTGATCATCGACCCCGACGTGCCCGACGGGATGGGCCGCATCGAACTCCTCGACATCCCCGGCCGCTGGGGCACCATCGATGCCCTCGGCCGCAGCCGGGACCGGATCGGGCTGCAACAGAGCATGACCCGCTATGCCGAACCGTGAGCGCGCCGCCGGGTCGGCGGATCGGTGTCGCGGCCAACGGGTTCGCCCCATGCACCGCGGGTGTGGCGCCGATGACGGACCTGGTCGAGGCTTCTGCCCTCGGCCGATTTCGTTGATCTGAGCGCCCCGCGTCGTGTCGGGTGGGCACCATGCCGCCCGAAACAGCGCCCCTCCGCTTTCCCCGCTCCTCGCCGTACTGGCCAGTGGTCAGCCACCCCCTGCTGCGCCGGGTCCTGCCCGGCCTGGCGGTGTCCGCGCTCGGCGACGGCATGGCGCTGGTCGCCGTGACCTGGCTGGCCCTACAGCTCGCACCCGCGGGCCAGCGCGGCACCTGGACGGCGATCGCGGTAGCGGCGTACCTCCTGCCCAGCGCCGCCGGCTCGATGATCTTCGGCCGGCTTCTGGCCGGCCTGAACGGCGCCCAGCTCGCCAGCTGGGACGCCCGCCTACGGGCCGTCGCGCTCGCGGCGATCCCCGCCGCCCACCGTGCCGGAATCCTCAGCATCGGCCTGTACGTGGCCCTGCTCGCCGCGGACTCGCTGCTGCGCTCGTGGGGTACCGCCGGGCGCTTCACCTTGATCGCCGAATTGCTGCCCCGACGACACCACCTGCCGGCCAACGCGGTGCTCGGCATCCTCGGCAACGCCGCCACCATCATCGGTCCCCCGCTGGCAGGCGTCCTGATCAGCTTTGCCGGACCGGTGTGGGTCATCGCGATCGACGCGGCGACGTTCGCCGTCCTGGCGCTCACCTACCGTCTCGCCATCCCCACCCTGAAGACGCGAACGGATCCGACCGAGCCCACCGCCTCCCGCACGGCCGGCTTCGAGATCATCCGCCGCAACCGGTCCCTGCTCGGCCTGCTGGTGCTGACCTTCGGGTTCTTCCTGCTCTTCGGCCCGTTCTACGTGGCCATGCCCGTCCTCGTCACCGAGGACCTGCGCGCGTCCGCCACGACCCTCGGGCTCTACTACACGGCGTTCGGCGCGGGCTCCCTCCTCGGCGGCCTCGCCACCGGCTACCTGCACCGCTGGCCGCTCTGGCCGACCACCATCGGCATCGTGGTCGGGTTCGGCGTCGCCATGCTGCCGCTCGGCCTGGGTACGCCCGTCGGCCTGTCGCTGCCGGCCTTCGCCCTGGCCGGCCTCATCTGGGCGCCGTACCCGTCCACGTCGATGGCGCTGTTCCAACGCAGCGCCACCACCACGGAACTGCCCCGCGCCCTGGCCGCCAACGGCGCTGTCACCGTGCTGGCGGTGCCCCTGGGCACCCTGCTCGGCGGCCCGCTGACGGCCGGCCTGGGTGCCCGCCGGACGCTGCTGGTGTGCGCCGCGGCGACCATCGCCCTCGGCGTGGTCGCCGCCGGGCTGACCCGCCTGCCGGGCCGGACCGCCCCCGACCGCGGAGGAGCACCCGACGGGCCGCGGGAGCGGGCGGCCGCCGGATCCTGAGGCGGTCCGGCGCCGGGGCGGACGCGCTCGCCGCCTACCACGCTGGTTGCAGCTCGCCGTCGCCCTACCGCCATGGTTTGCGCCCGTACCTCAAACCACGAGCCGACGTGCTCCCGGCCCCGGCGCCGCTAGCGTCGCTGATGCCGCATCGGACCCTGGCCGGCTGGTGCACCGCATCGACCGCCGGCATCTTGACGGCGATGCGTGGCTTCCCGGGGAGGGCGTAGTGGCGAGTGTTCGCCTGGATGCTCACGGCTGTGGTGTCCAGTGGTCCAGACGGTCCCTGCTCATGGTCGGCGGGCTCGCGCTGGCCGGCTGTGGTTCGCCGAGCCGGCCGACGATCAGGGAGTCGAGCGAGCCGGTCAGCGGCGAGCCGACCACCCGGTCCCTGCAGCAGCTGCTGAACCGACGAGCCGAGGCGCTGAAGAAGGGCGACGAGCGGGCCTTCCTCGCCGATCTGGACGAGTCCAACGACGAGCTGATCCAGCAGCAGCGGATGGTCTTCGCCAACCTGCGCAAGCTCAAGATATCCACGTTCCACTACATCACCGAACGGGCCCGGCCGGCACCGCCGGCGGGCGGGGCGTACCGGTTCGGCCCGGTGCACGAGGTGCTGCAACTGAACGCCGATGCGGGCCCGGGCGGAGTGTCACCGGCCGCCACGTTCCGCATCACCGTCGTCAGGCGAAACGCCAAGCTGGTGATCACGGAGATGCTCGGTATCACCCAGGGCAACCGCAAGGAACTGGGCATCGACGGACTGCCGGCGGACGCACCGTGGTACCAGATGCCGCTGAAGGTGCAGCACGCCGGCAACGTCTGCCTGATCAGCGACACGAAGGTCGCCGACCTGGACAGGTACGCCGCGGTCGCGCAGGACGAGGCGCGGTACGTGGAGGAGCTGTGGGGCGACCGCACCCGGTTCCCCGGGCACGTCCTCTTCTTCACCCGGGACGAGGCCACCTTCGCGAAGTGGTTCGGTCTCGGCAGCTCCGGCAACTTCCAGCCCACCATCGAAGGCTTCGAGATCCCGCAGTTCGGGGTGCGCAAGAACGGCGAGATCTACACCGGGCAGTACGCGGGCGCCCGGGTGGTGGTCAACCTCAAGCGGATCGAGTCGTTCGACGACAGTCCACGTCGGGTCATGCGCCACGAGCTGACCCACGCGGTGTCGGCGCGCGCCACCACGATCGGCCCCGCCGAGTGGTTGCTGGGTGCCCCGAGGTGGGCGCTGGAGGGATTCGCCCGCTGGGCCGAGGGCACGGGCGCCGCGAGCCGCCAGTACGCAGCCGGCCGGTTCAAGGGCAAACTGCCGAGCTCGACCAGCTTCTACGGCAGCAGCATGGCCTACAACTACGCGGTGAGCTCGACGGTGTTCTCCTGCGTGGAGCGACTCAAGGGGCGGGCCGCGGCAGTGGAGTTCTACGAGGCCGTCATCCAGTACAACGACATGACGGGCGAGCCGCTGGTGGAGACGCCGGTCTTCAACGCCATCTGCAAGCGGGTGCTGGGCATGTCGACTGACGGCTTCAAGCAGCGCTGGGCCACCTACGTCCGCACTGGAGCATAGCCATGACGGACGTACCCTCGGGGCCTTTGCCTTCTCCGCATCCTGCCGCCGTGCCGTCGCCCCCTGGGCCACCGCGCGTTCCCGCACCGCCCGGCACGCCGGCACCAAGGTCCGGGCCGCCACCCGACGGCCGGGACGGGCCGACCGCGGCCGGGCGCAGGCTGACCTGGCGGCGGCTGATGGTCTTCGGCGTCGCGGTAGCCCTGGTCGCGCTCCTCGGCGGCGGCGCCGGCGGTTACGCGCTGGTCCACAACGCCAGGAAGAACAGCGACCGGGCCAACTGCGGAGGCGCCCAGTGCATCCCCGGGCTGAAGGGGGCAGCGCTCCTCGCGGTCCTGACGAAGCAGGGCTTCGCGTGCGCGGACGGTGACTCGGGCCCGGGCTGCACACTGCGCGCCGGCGAGACCGAGTACGAGCTGCACCTCGACATCAGAGCGGAACTGATCCAGGGGTACTCGGTCACCGTCACCTCGCCGGACGGACGCGAGGTGAGCGAGACGAAGCGCACCTTCCTCGTCTGGTTCGCCGCGCTGCCGTTCTCCGACGATCCGGCTCTGGTCAGCGAGATCGAGCAGTGGCTCGTTCCGCGACTGACCGGTGGCGAGAACGTGACCGCCGAGATCGGCGGATATCGGTACGACCTTCAGGCCGAGCGGACGAGGTCGCTCCGGCTGTATGTCAAGGCGGAGTATTCATGACCGACAACCAGCCCGTCATCGGCCAGCGCTCACCCGACGGCAGGTCCTGGTGGGACGGCACCGGCTGGCGCACCCTCGCGCCGGCGGGACCGGCGGCCGCACCACCGCCGGTCCCGCCATCACCGGTCCCGGGTCCACCAGCGGTCCCGCCACCGCCGGTCACGGGTCCCCCGCCGCTCCCGCCACCGCCGGTCACGGGTCCGCCGCCGGTCCCGCCAGCGCGGCAACCGCTTCCCGGCATGCCACCGCCACCGGCGGCCCTGCCGAAGCCGGGGCCACGGCGACCACCGATCGCCGTGGCGGTCCTCCTGATGGCGGTCGCACTCGGCTGCGGCGGCCTCGTCGGCGGCGGCGGTGGCGCGCTCACCGCTGCCGGAAGCGTCCAACCGGACGGACCGAGCACCCCGCCCGTCCTGCCGAGCCAGTTCCCCGACGGGAGCGACCGGTACCTGCCCGCGGTAAAGGTCTCGGACATCGCCGACACGTGGCTGAAGAAGGCCAACAAATGGGCGTGCGAGGACCAGAACGAGTCCGGGGAGCACACGATCAGCGGGGCGGATCACACCCTGGAGTGCACCCCCACCGACGATCTCAAGTACGACGTGTTGGTGCGGATCGAGCACGACGGCGAGGACCAGGTCCGGTACGTGAACGCGAGCTGCTCGTTCAAGCCGGGCTCGCGGATGTGTCACACCCTCTTCGCCACCCTGGCCGACGTGCTCTTCCTGAACCGGCCCGAGCTGCGCAAGGAGGCCAAGGTCTGGGGTGACAAGCACGCGGACTCGGACGAGACGACCACCATCGGCGGCATCCGGATGAGCGCCAACCTGAGCCCGCACGAGCTCACCTGCGTCGCCGACGCCTGACCGGGGCGAGGTGGCCGGGTCTCAGTGGCTGCGGTGTTCCGCCCACATCTCCCGGGTCAGGCCGCAGCAGTGCGACAACCGGTGTCGACCATGACCAGAGGGCGTCCGCCATGTCCAGCGGACGCCCTCGTGAAGGGTGGAGCCGAGGGGACTCGAACCCCTGACCCCCACACTGCCAGTGTGGTGCGCTACCAGCTGCGCCACGGCCCCTTGCAGTCGTCCCCGGTCGCCCGGGCACGGGAAGAACTATACACACGACCGCCGGCATGGTCATATCGCGGGGGTGCCCGCGCGGTTCAGTTCAGCGCCACGTCCGGGGGGAAGTGGGCGACCGCCGCCATCATGCCGCCCTGGCGCCGCAGCACCATCGGCCACAGGTCGTCCGGCCGGTCGACGAAGGCGTCCCCGGGCAGGGCGTCCAGCACGAACCAGGACCCCTCCTCGATCTCCCGCTCCACCTGGCCGGCGCCCCAGCCGGAGTAGCCGGCGAAGACCCGGATGCCGCCGACCGCGTCGCGCAGCCGCTCCGGATCGACCGACAGGTCGATGGTGCCGACCGCGCCGGAGACCCGGTGGAAACCCTTCACCGGCTTGATCGGGTGGCGCATCCGGGCGAGGCAGATGGCCGAGTCGGGCTGCACCGGGCCGCCCTCGAAGAGCACGGCCGGATACCGGGCCAGGTCGCTCCAGTCGCCCAGGACGTCGGCCACCGGGACCTCGGTGGCCCGGTTCAGCACCACGCCGAGCGCGCCACCGGGCTCGTGGGCGACCAGCAGCACGACGGTACGGTCGAAGTTCGGGTCCTTCAGTGTGGGAGTCGCGACGAGCAGCCGCCCGGTCATCGACTCCATGGCTCGGCCACCGATCGCCTGTTCCTCACCCTGCATGTCCCGACACCCGTCAGCCGTACGCCCGAGCGGCACACCCGACCTCGTCGACCATCCGCGCTGTCAACGCCATGCCACGCACCATAGCCTGCGCCCCGCCCGCTGGCTAAGGTCTGACCGGCGGGTGATCGTGACAGGATCGAGGGAGGGCGGCATGGCGCCAACGGCCGAGCTGGCGGTGATCGGCGGGTCGGGTCTGTACGCCCTGCTCGACGGCGCTTCCGAGCACGAGGTGGAGACGCCGTACGGCGCACCGTCGGATGTCATCACGATCGCCGAGGTGGGTGGTCGCCGGGTGGCGTTCCTGCCCCGGCACGGCCGCGATCACCGCTATCCGCCGCACCTGATCCCCTACCGGGCGAACCTGTGGGCGCTGCGCTCCCTCGGCGTACGCCAGGTGCTCGCGCCGTGCGCGGTGGGTGGGCTCCGGCCCGAGCTGGGGCCGGGCACGTTCGTGGTGCCGGACCAGCTGATCGACCGGACCAGCGGCCGGGCGCAGACCTACTACGACCGGGGCGCGGTGCACGTCTCGTTCGGGGACCCGTACTGCCCGGTGGGCCGCCGGACGCTGCTGGACGCGGCGGCCGGGCACGGGGTGGCGGCGGTGGACGGCGGGACGGTGGTGGTGGTCGAGGGGCCGCGCTTCTCCACCCGGGCCGAGTCCCGCTGGTTCGCCTCGATCGGCGGCACGGTGGTCAACATGACCGGCCACCCGGAGGCGGTGCTGGCCCGCGAGCTGGCCCTCTGCTACACGTCGATCGCCCTGGTCACCGACCTGGACGCGGGCGTCGAGGCCGGTGGTTCGGTGACCCAGGAGGAGGTGTTCCGGGTCTTCGCCGAGAACACCGACCGGCTGCGCGGGGTGCTGCTGGACGCGGTCGCCGCGCTGCCGGCCGAGCGGGACTGCCCGTGCGGGCACGCGCTGGACGGGATCAAACTGCCGATCCCACTGCCCTGAGCGCCGGGAAGCGCCCGAAAAGCCGCCGAGCGCCCGATAGATTCGGCTGGTCGGGGCACTGATCATCGGCCGTCTCCGGCACCGGGCGGGGACGGGAGGCAGCCGGCGATGGCAACGGTCCGCGACACCACCTACGACCTGCTGCGTGACCTGGGACTGCAGACGGTCTTCGGCAATCCCGGCTCCACCGAGGAGCCCTTCCTGCAGGACTTCCCGGCGGACTTCCGCTACGTGCACGCCTTGCAGGAGGCGTCGGCGGTGGCCATGGCCGACGGCTACGCGCAGGCCACCGGCCGGCCGGCGCACGTCAACCTGCACACCGCCCCGGGCACCGGCAACGGCATGGGCAACCTGGTCACCGCCTGGCACAACCGGACGCCGCTGATCGTCACCGCCGGCCAGCAGACCCGGGAGATGCTGCTGATCGAGCCCCGGCTGGCCAACCTGCGGGCGACCGAGCTGACCCAGCCGTACGTCAAGTGGGCCCACGAGCCGGCCCGCGCGCAGGACATCCCGGCGGCCTTCCTGCGGGCGTACGCGACCGCGGTGCAGCCCCCGGCCGGACCGGTCTTCCTGTCCCTGCCGATGGACGACTGGGCCCGGCCCGCCGATCCGCCCCCGCAGCCGCGTACGGTGGCCACCCGGGTGGCCCCGGACCCGGACCGGCTGCGCGACTTCGCCGCCGTGCTGGCCGGCAGCCGCGCCCCGGCGCTGGTGCTCGGCGCGGCGGTGGACCGGGCCGACGCGTGGCCGGCGGCGGTGGCGCTGGCCGAGCGGCTGGCCGCCCCGGTCTGGGCGGCCCCGGCGCCGGAGCGGGCCGTCTTCCCGGAGGACCACCCGCACTTCCGGGGCGTGCTGCCGTACGCGATCGGGCCGCTCGCCGAGGCGCTGCGCGGCCACGACACGGTGCTGGTGGTGGGCGCCCCGGTGTTCCGCTACTACCCGCACGTGCCCGGTGACTACCTGCCCGGCGACGCCCGGCTGCTGCACGTCACCGACGATCCGGACGAGGCGGCCCGCGCCCCGGTCGGGGAGAGCCTGCTGAGCGACGCCGGGCTGGCCCTGGCGGCGCTGGGGGACCTGCTGCCGCCGGCGGACCGGGCGGCACCGGCGGCCCGGTCGGCGCCACCGCCGCCAGAGGTGACCGACCCGCCAAGCGCCGACGCGCTCTTCGCGGCGCTGGCCGCGCAGTGGCCGGCGGACGGTGTGCTGGTGCAGGAGTCACCGTCCAACCTGGCCGCGCTGCGCCGCCGGCTGCGGGTGAGCCGGCCCCGGTCGTACTTCACGATGGCCAGCGGCGGCCTCGGGTTCGGGCTGCCGGCGGCGGTGGGCATCGCGCTGGCCGAGCGGGACAGCGGGCGGAACCGCCCGGTGGTGGCGGTGATCGGCGACGGCTCGTTCCACTACTCGGTGCAGGCGCTCTGGACCGCCGCGCAGCTGCGCCTGCCGCTGCCCGTGCTGGTCCCGGTCAACCAGCAGTACGCCATCCTGAAGGCGTTCGCCGAGCTGAAGCACGCCCCGGGGGTGCCGGCGCTGGACCTGCCGGGACTCGACGTGACCGCCATCGCCCGCGGCTACGGCTGCGCGAGCCGGGTGCTGGAGTCACCGGAGGCGCTCGGCCCGGCGCTGCGGGCCGCGCTGGCCGCCGACCGGCCCACGGTGCTGCCGGCGCCGATCAGCACCGACGTGCCGCGGATCATCTAGGCCCGCTCGCGGTGAGCGGGGTGCCACTCGCCACGTCCAGCACCGCCCGGCCGCCGAGCGGGGCCTTCAGCGTGACGCTCACCGGCTTCATCACCAGTTGCATGGTGCACGGGCCGGTGGGCGGGGTGACTCCGGCCCCGACCACCACCACGTCGTCGCGTTCCAGCACCAGCGGGGTGATCCCGGTGTCGCAGGCGCCCACCCCGACCCGGTAGTCGAGCCGGGTCCCGTCCGCGGTGTCCAGGCTCTGCGCGGTCACCAGGCCGTCGGCGAGCGGACGCCCGGGGTCGACAGCCGCCGGTACGGCGCCGATCGCCGGCTTCGCGACGGCGAGCCGGGCGACCGGCGTCCGCAGGCCCTCCACGGTGAACAGCCAGGCCGGCACGGTCGCCTGCCCCCGGCTGGTGCGGACCGACGCGCTGCCCAGCTTCACCCCGGTGACCGTCAACGGCACGCACGGGTGGTCCGCGGTGCTGGAGACCGGCCCGTCCGGCCCGGGTTCGACGGTGGGGCCACCGCCGGGCTTCGGCACGCCGCCGTCCGGCGGGGGCGCCGCCGGCCGCCCGGCGCAGGGCGGTGGGTCGCCCTTGTCCAGCTGGGCGTACGCCTCGGCGGCGCTGATCAGCGGCACCCGGAGGGTGCCGTCGGGGAAGCGGATGGTGCCGGCGGCCGGGGTGGCGGTCGGCAACTCGATCTGCTCCCGGAACCAGCCGTTGCCGAACGCCAGCTTGGCGTCGGCGGTGAAGCCCGGATCGCCGGTCAGCACGGTGCCCTCCTCCAGCGGCACGTAGCCGCTGCGCCACGCCTGGCCGGGACGCCAGGCGTCGGCCACCTCGCCGGCCCGCTGGTAGAAGGCCGCCCACCGCTGGTCGGGGGTGGTGGTCGGCGGCGCGGACGCCGGCGCGGCCGGTCCGGAGCCGGGCGCGGCCGGTCCGGAACCGGGCGCGGCGCAGCCGGCGAGGACCAGGATCGGCAGCCCCAACAGGGCGATCGAGCGACGCATGCCCGGTTGGACGCGGGCCGCGCCCGCCCGGTTCCGGCTCAGTCCTCCCCGCCCAGATCGGCCTGGTACGCCTCCCAGAGCAGGTCGGCGCCGCGCTGCCGGTGCCGGCGCAGCGCCCGGAGCAGCTCACCGACCCGCGCGCGCAGTTCCTCGGCGGGCACCTCGGGCAGCGCGGCGGCGTGGTGCAGCGCGGCGAGCGCCGTCACGATGAAGGCGTGCTCGCGGGTCAACCGGCGTACGCCCCGGGTGAGCCGCGGGGCTTCGCAGAGCACCTCGGCGTAGAGCCCGGTCGGGCCCTCGGTGAGCCGGACGTGCTCGGCGAAGCCCTGCCGGACCGGGTCGAGGTGCTGGATCAGGCGCTCCCGCCAGTGCGACTCGCCTCCCGGCCCGTCGAGCGCCCGGACGAGGGCGGGCACGGCGCCGGGCAGGGTGGGCCAGGGCAGGGACGCGGCGGGCGGTCGGGCCACCGCGGCGACGGTGGACGGCTGCGGGATCGGACCGGTGACCATGGCGCCTCCCGTCCGACGACTCCGGCTCGGACGCGTCTGCCGCCACGCCGCAGACCCAGGGCCGTCAGCTGCTTCGCTATCGCGTACAGCGATGGTGGACCCGGCCGGGATGGCTGTCCAGGCCCGTCGACCGCCTCATCTGCCCCACCGGCCCCTTCCGTCCCAGGCGTCCCTACCGCCCCAGCGGGTCGGCCGCCATGGTGCGCAACTGCCCGGCGAGGGCGTGCGCGTCCGCGTCCCGGCCGCCGGTCGGCCGGCCCGCGGTGATCGCGTCGGCGAGCGCGCGCAGCTCGTACGGGGGCAGCGCGGTCAACCCCACGCCCTGCAGCGGGACGGTGATCCGCTGGCCGCTGTCCGGATCGCGGGCGACCAGGGTGGGCACCCGCACCGCGGCCTCGTCGCCGACCGGGTGCCGGAGCACGCCACCGCCCCGCACCTCAGCGATGGCCAGGTCGACGGTCCGGGTGCCCAGCGCGCCGCGGACCGAGGCCCGGGTCCCGTCCAGCCAGGCGGCGGTGCGCAGCACCCGCAGGAGCAGGTAGAGCCCGAGCAGGACGATCGGCAGACCGCAGAGCCCGACGAACCGGGCCGGCCCGAGGGCCGACGTGGTGGATCCGTCGTGCAGTTCCGGCGGGAGCAGACCCGGGGGCAGGTCCCGCGCCTCGTCGTACGACGGGAAGGGGTCGCCGGTGCCGGTGAGCCGGGACAGCATCCGGTCGGCGAGGAGCGGCAGCAGCACGAAGACCGCCCCGAAGGCGGTGAAGAGGACGCCCACGACCGCGGCGAACACCCGCTGGCCGGGTGACGCGCCGACGGAGAGCCGGATCTTCTCGTTCGTCACACGCCGCAGCGTAGAGCGCGCCGGCGACGGCACGGAAGGTGGAGACGACTGTGCGCCCCGGTCCGGGTGGACCGGGGCGCACAGGTCAGGTGGTGGAGGTGCCGGGAATCGAACCCGGGTCCTTCGCCGCCTTGTCAGGGCTTCTCCGAGCGCAGCTCGCTGTGCCTCTACTCGGCCCCTCCGATCACGCGAGCGAGTCGGTGTGACGGGCCCAGTCGCTGATTGATCTCGCCGCACGGACCCCGCGACCGGGTCCGATTGGCCAGCCTCCTAGCTGATGCCGGCTATCTGGGTCGAAGGCGATCCCAGGCCGACAGACTCACTACTCGCCTCAGGCGGCGAGAGCGAAGTCAGCGCGATTGTTCTTGGCGCTTATTGGTTTCCGACGACCGATTCACGAGACGACGTCGGCTTCCTCGGCTCGCTTCCCCTGCCGCAACGTACGAAGTCGAAACCAGTCACCCCCTCGACAGGCCGTCCAACTGGCGGCTCCGACAAGCGTAACGCCTACCGCAACGGGTTTCATCCCGCACCCCGGCCGGCACGCCGAACCGGACAGAACGGACAGGTTAGTCGTCCATCCCCTTGCCGCGCCGGCCCGCCACCCGGGCGATCTCCCGGTCGGCGTCCCGCTTGGCGAGGTCCTGCCGCTTGTCGTACGTCTTCTTACCCCGGGCCAGGCCGATCTCCACCTTCGCCCAGCCGTCGGAGAAGTAGACCTGCAACGGCACCATGGTGAGACCGCTCTCCCGGGTCTTGCCGATCAGCCGGTCGATCTCCAGGCGCTTGAGCAGCAGCTTCCGGGTCCGCCGGGGCTCGTGGTTGGTCCAGGTGCCCTGGGTGTACTCCGGGATGTGCATGCCGTGCAGGTAGAGCTCGCCGTTGCGCTCCTGGGCGAACGCGTCGACCAGCGACGCCCGCCCGGCCCGCAGCGACTTGACCTCCGTGCCGGTCAGCGCCATGCCCGCCTCGTACGTGTCGAGGATGGCGTAGTCGTGGCGGGCCTTCTTGTTGGAGGCGACCACCTTGCGGCCCTTCTCGCGTGGCACCGGCGCCACCCCCTTCCGAACGGTCCCCGACCACCGGTCGCGGAGCGGAGATCATGCTACCCCGTACACAAGGGCCCTCCCGCGCCGTTTATTCCGGCGCGGGAGGGCCCTTGGAGAGCCGTACCGCGGAACCTAGACCCGCAGGTAGAAGCGGAGCGTGACCCAGGCGGTGATCGCGCTGACCAGGCCACCGACCGCGGCCATCAGCGGGAAGGTCAGCATGATCTCCGACCACGAGATGGGGGTGATCAGGCCCTCCAGGGCGGCCAGCGATCCGCCGCCGGCGACCAGTTTCACCCCGATCAGGGCCACCAGGCCGAGGATCGAGCCGAACAGACCGGCGACCACCGCCTCCAGCACGAACGGCGCCTGGATGAACCAGTTGGAGGCGCCGACCAGCTTCATGACCGCGACCTCGCGCCGCTTGCTGTAGGCGGCCACCTGGATGGTGTTGGCGACCAGCAGCAACGCGGCGATCGCCATCACGATCGCGATGGCCAGCGCGAAGTTCTGGATCCCGGTGAGCACCCCGAACACCTTGTCGAGCAGCTTGCTCTGGTCGACGATCTCGTCGACGCCCTCGCTGTCCTTGTACTGGTCGTAGATGTTCTTGTACTGCTCCGGGTTCTTCAGCTTGAGCCGGAACGACTCGGGCAGCTGGTCCGGCTTGACGGCGTTGACCAGGTCGGGCGCGTCGGCGTACATCTGCTTGAAGCGGCTGTACGCCTCGGCCTTGTCGACGTAGGTGACCTCCTTGACCAGCGGGTCACCCTTCAGCTTCGCGTCGAGGTCGGTGCGCTGCTGCTCGTTGACGTCGGTCTTGAGGAAGATCGATACCTCGACCTGCTCGTAGTAGAGGTCCTTCATGTCGCCGACCTTCTGGTAGAGAAGGCCGCTGCCGCCCAGCATGAACAGCGACACCGCCATCGTGATGATCATCGCGATGGTCATGGTCACGTTGCGCCACAGTCCGACCAGTACCTCGGACAGGACGTACTTCATCCGCATCGGGAATTCCTCCGGCTCTCCGGCGTGAGGTGTTCGTCGTCAGGATCTACGGATCGTCGGCCGGGCCGGCTCAGCCGTAGACGCCGCGGGCCTGGTCGCGCACGATGCGGCCGCTCTCGATCTCGACGACCCGGCGGCGCATCTGGTTCACGATGTTGGAGTCGTGCGTGACCATCACGACGGTTGTGCCAGTGCGGTTGATCCGGTCCAGCAGGCGCATGATCTCGATCGACGTGTCCGGGTCCAGGTTTCCGGTGGGCTCGTCCGCCAGCAGGATCAGCGGCCGGTTCACGAACGCCCGGGCCACCGCCACGCGCTGCTGCTCGCCACCGGAGAGCTCGTGGGGGTAGCGGTGCTCCTTACCCCCGAGCCCGACCAGCTCCAGAACCTCGGGCACGACCCGGCGGGCGACCGCCTTGGTCTTGCCGATCACCTCCAGCGCGAACGCCACGTTCTCGTAGGCGGTGCGGTTCGGCAGGAGACGGAAGTCCTGGAAGACGCAGCCGATGGAACGCCGGAAAGCGGGTCGCTTCCAGGAACGCATCGACGTGACGTCCTTGCCGTTCACGAGGATCCGCCCCTTGTTGGGGGTGACCTCGTGGAGCAGCATTTTGATGATCGTGGACTTGCCGGAGCCGGATGGGCCGATGAAGAAGACGAACTCGCCCTTCTCGATCGAGACGGACACGTTGTCGAGCGAAGGCCGGGACGCCTTCGGGTACGTCTTCGTCACTTGCTCAAGCTGAATCACGGGTCGAGAGTCTACGCGGTGTAACGGATGAGCCAAGCCCCCCGTCCCGTCCTTACCGGCCGCGTCGTCGATTCATCCTGTTACCTGGAGATCGACGACGCGCTCCGTCGAAGGCCGATCACGCACCGTCAGCGATGAGCTGCTGCTGCTTCCGCCAGCGGATACCCGCCTCGATGAAGCTGTCCAGTTCGCCGTCGAAGACCGCGGACGGATTGCCCGTCTCCTGCTCGGTCCGCAGATCCTTCACCATCTGATACGGGTGCAGGACGTACGAGCGCATCTGGTCGCCCCACGAGCCGGCCGCGTCGGTCTTCAGGCCCTGGAGCTTGGCCTGCTCCTCCTGCCGCTTGCGCTCCAGCAGCCGGGCCTGCAGCACCCGCAGCGCGGAGGCCTTGTTCTGCAGCTGGGACTTCTCGTTCTGGCAGGTGACCACGATGCCGGTCGGGATGTGGGTGATCCGGACCGCCGAGTCGGTGGTGTTCACGCTCTGCCCGCCCGGCCCCGACGAGCGGTAGACGTCGATCCGCATCTCGTTCTCGGGGATCTCGATGTGGTCGGTCTGCTCGACGACCGGCAGCACCTCGACGCCCGCGAAGCTGGTCTGCCGACGGCCCTGGTTGTCGAAGGGACTGATCCGGACCAGCCGGTGGGTGCCGGACTCCACGCTGAGCGTGCCGTACGCGTAGGGCACCTTGACCGTGAAGGTGGCCGACTTCAGGCCCGCCTCCTCGGCGTACGAGGTCTCGTAGACCTCGGTCGGGTAGCCGTGCCGCTCAGCCCAGCGCAGGTACATCCGCAGCAGCATCTCGGCGAAGTCCGCGGCGTCCACCCCGCCGGCCCCGGCCCGGATGGCGACCAGCGCCTCCCGGGAGTCGTACTCGCCGGAGAGCAGGGTGCGGACCTCCATCTCCTGGATGGCCTTGGTCAACCCGGCGATCTCCGACTCCACCTCGGCGAGCGTGCCCGGGTCCGACTCGGCCTGGGCCAGCTCCAGCAGCACCCCGGCGTCGTCGAGACGGGAACGCAGGCTGCCCAGCTTGCTGATCTCACCGTTGACGTACGACAGCTGCGAGGTCACCTGCTGCGCCTTGGCCTGGTCGTCCCACAGGTCCGGCGCGGACGCCTCCTGCTCCAGGCGGTCCTTCTGCTCGTGCAGCTTGTCGAGGTCGAGCACCGCCTCGATGTTGCGCAGGGTGGCGTCGAGTTCCTTGAGCTGTTCGGCGTAATCGGCAGCGGTCACGACTGACAAGCGTACTGCGCGTGCGAGGAGTGAGCTTGCGAGCCCCGCAGTCACGCGCGAAAAGTCGGCACTGCCTCGGCGGCCCGGCCCGGCGCAGGTGGTCAGCCGACCGGGGCGCTCTTGAGCCAGGACAGCGCCGCCTTGTGGTAGGCGACGGCGAACTCCAGCGCGCTGGCGTCGTAGTCGTCGCCTTCCTTCTTGGCGTTCTTGACCTGCTCGCGCACCGCGGCCAGCGCCTCGGTGTGGTACTCGTTCGCCGAGGCGTACAGGTTCTTGAGCTGGCTCGCCGAGTGCAGGTTGCCGAAGGCGATCCGTAGCGCGATCGGGTTGCGGATGGTGTCCCGGCCCGGGTTCTCCGCCAGCCAGCGGGAGAATGTCCGTTTTCCGGCCGCAGTGATCGCGTACGGCTGGCTCAACCGCGGCCCGGGCTTGCCGAGCCGCACCAGACCCTTCTCGGCCAGCACCGGAAGCTCCCGGTAGACCTGGCTGCGGGTCATCGACCAGTACGGCGCCAGCCGGCGCTCAGCGGCGGCCATGAGTTGGCCGCCTGTCATCGGGCCGTCGTGCAGCAGGCCCAGCAGGGCCGCCGCCGTCGGGTTGACTCCGGATTCCGCCATGCCCTCTAAGCTGCCACTTTGTCGGACCTGGCGTCCAGGATTTGCCGTTTTAGCCCCCCGTCGGCTGGTCCGATGTGCACTGTCGGCCGACGACAGTCCGCCGCGGACGTCCACACCATCCCCCGGCCGGCCGGTACGGCCGGACCCTCGGTGGGGCCCGGCCGGTGGCGCGGCCTCAATGGGCCCGGCCGGTGGGGCGGGCCCCCAGCGGGTCCGGCCGGTGGGGCGGGGCCCCTGGGTGGGGCCCCGCCGCACGGGTCAGCCCATGTGCGGGTAGGTGTGGTCGGTCGGCGGGACGAAGGTCTCCTTGATCGTCCGCGGCGACATCCACCGGACCAGGTTGTGCCAGGAGCCGGCCTTGTCGTTGGTGCCGCTGGCCCGGGCGCCGCCGAACGGCTGCTGCCCGACCACCGCACCGGTCGGCTTGTCGTTGATGTAGAAGTTGCCGGCCGCGTACCGCATCTTCTCCGCCACCTGGTCGATCACCCGGCGGTCGGTCGCGAAGATCGACCCGGTCAGCGCGTACGGGGCGATCGACTCCGCCTGGGTCACCACCTCGTCGAAGCGGGCGTCGTCGAAGACGTGCACGCCGAGGATCGGGCCGAAGTACTCGGTGGTGAAGGTCTCGTGCGCCAGGTCGGAGCACTCGAAGAGGGTCGGCCGGACGAAGTAGCCGACCGAGTCGTCGGCGGTGCCACCGGCCAGGATCCGGCAGGTGTCGTCCCCGCTGATCAACTCCAACGCGGCGGTGTGCCGGCCGAACGCCTTGTCGTCGATGACCGCGCCGCCGAAGTTGCTGAAGTCGGTGACGTCGCCGTAGGTCAGCGAGTCGGCGGCGGCGGCGAGCCGGTCCCGCAGCCCGCCCTCCCAGATCGACCGGGGGACGTACGCCCGCGACGCGGCCGAGCACTTCTGCCCCTGGTACTCGTAGGCGCCCCGGATCAGCGCGGTGTGCAGGGCGTCCACGTCGGCGCTGGAGTGCGCGACCACGAAGTCCTTGCCACCGGTCTCGCCGACCAGCCGGGGGTAACCCCGGTAGCGGGCGATGTTCTCGCCGACCGTCCGCCACAGGTGCTGGAAAACCTTGGTCGAGCCGGTGAAGTGGATGCCGGCCAGGTCGGGGTCGGCCAGCACCACGTCGGAGACCTCCTCGCCGCGCCCGGTGACCATGTTGATCACGCCGGGCGGCAGGCCGGCCGCCTCGAAGAGCCGCATGGTGAAGTGCGCGGCGAACTGCTGGGTCGGGCCCGGCTTCCAGACCACGGTGTTGCCGAGCAGGGCCGGCGCGGACGGCAGGTTGCCGGCGATCGCGGTGAAGTTGAACGGGGTGACCGCGTAGACGAAGCCCTCCAGCGGGCGATGGTCGAACCGGTTCCACACCCCGGGCGAGGAGAGCGGCTGCGCGGCCAGGAGCTCGCGGGCGAAATGCACGTTGAACCGCAGGAAGTCGATGAACTCGCAGGCCGAGTCGATCTCCGCCTGCACCACCGTCTTGGACTGGCCCAGCATGGTGGCCGCGTTCAAGGTGTCCCGCCACGGGCCGGCGAGCAGGTCGGCGGCGCGCAGGAAGATCGCGGCCCGCTCCTCGAACGGCAGCGCCCGCCACATCGGCGCGGCGTCCTTGGCGGCCTTCACCGCGGCGCGGGCGTCGTCGTGGGTGGCGTGCCCGGTGACGCCCAGCACGTGCGCGTGCTTGTGCGGCTGGACCACGTTGATCGGGTCGCCGCCGGCCATCCGCTGCTCGCCGGCGATGGTCATCGGCAGGTCGATCCGCTCGGCGGCCAGCTCGGTCAGCCGCCGCTGGAGCCGCTCCCGCTCGGCGCTGCCGGGCTGGTAGGTGTGGACCGGCTCGTTGCGCGGCTCGGGTACGGAGAACACGGCGTCCATCAGAGGCTCCTGTGCGATCTCGACGGCGGTGGCGAAATCGGACCCGCGGGCACCGGCCGGACGGCCGGCGTGCCGGACACCGCGCGGCGGACCGGTCGCGGCGGCGGGACCTCGGCCAATTCTTCCATGCGGCGCCGCCCCGCACCCCGCTGGTGCCGTCTCCCGCCGCGACACCGGACGCCGCGCGACACAACGGACCGTAGGCAAAGACCAGGCGGATCCGACGAACCGTCAGCACCAGGCCGGTCCACACCTGTGATCCGTCACCCGCTCGCCGGGGCGGTGCGACCCGGTCCCGGCGGTGCCGGGGCACCGCACGGCCGCGCCGGACAGGTCCGGGGCGACGCGTACCCTGGATGGCCGGTGACCCGCCCGGCCCCGCGAGGCGATCCGGGGTCCGTCGAAGGGGAGACGATGAGCAAGCAGCCCGGCAGCTCCACGGCCGCGGAACCGGACCAGCCCGAGCTTGCCCCGGTCGAGGCGGCGGAGCAGCCCGAGGCCGCCCCGGTCGAGGCCCCGCAGCAGCCCGCGGCCGCCGCCGACGGGCGCACCCCCGTCGCCCCCGGCGCCCTGGTGCTGGCGCTGGTGGTGGTGGGCTGGCTGGCCGCGATGCTCTGGTCCACCCGGGCCGCGATCAGCTCGGCCGCCGCCGGGGTCACCGCGATCAGCCTTTCCGCGTACGCGCTGCCCGGCGTGATCACCGCCGCGCTGGTCGCCGGCGCCGCGGTCGCCCTGGCCGTGGCGAACCGGTTCGAGCGGGCCACCGTGCGCTTCCTCGCCGCCGTCGGCACCGGCCTGCTGGTCGGGCTCGCCGCCGCCGTGGCGATCAACCTGACGTACGCCGACAACGCGACCACCAACACCATCGCCGGCACCACCGCGGCGGCGGCCATCATCGGCGGTGCCCTGGCCGGCGCGCGCAACGCTCCCGTGGTCGGCGGGCTGGCCGCCGCCACGCTCGCCGCGCAGCTGTTCGTGGTGCTGTTCAGCCGGGCCCGCGACCCGCTCTCCGACCTGTTCGGCGCCGGGGAGAGCCAGCAGTCGATGCTCGACGCCGCCAAGTGGGTGTCCCGGACGGAGTCGCTGCTCGCCGGGCTGGTCGCCGGGCTGGTCGCCTTCGGCTACCTCACCTGGGCCCGCCGGCGCGCCGCCCGCCGGGACGGGGCCGTCGGGCAGCCGCGCTGGCCGGCGTACCTGCTCGCCGGGGCCGGGCCGGGCCTGCTCCTGCTGCTCACCGAGGTGATCATCCGGATCGGCGGACGCGGCCTGCTGGACCTGGCCGCCGCGCTCAGCGAGGCCGACGAGGTGGCACAGACCGCGCTCGGCACCTCCCGCGTCGACAACGGCATCTGGGTGCTCTTCGTCGGGGCGCTCACCGCGCTCATCGCGTTCGGCCGCACCCTCGGGCCGCGCCCGGTCCTGGACGACGAGGAGGAGCCGGCCGGCTGACCGGCGACGCGACGGTCAGGAGGCCTCGCGCAGCAGCAGGTCCAACTCGGTCACGTCGTACCACTCCAGCTCGTGGTCCTCGGCGCCGTCGACGGTGAACTGGGCGTCCGGGTCACCGGCCTGCGCCTCGGCGATCACCTCGGCGGCGGCCGCCACGTCGTCGACCGCCTCGGCCCCGTCCACGTGGATCGCGGCCACCCGCTTCACCGGCACCGCCCCGCTCAACCCGACCAGGCTGGCGCCCAACTCGCCGCCGGCCCGGCCGACCGCCCGCGCCGGCAGGTCCGCCGACACGACCACCCGCCGCCGGGGCGCCGCCGGGTCGGCCCGGAGCAGCAGCAGCGCGTCCTGGGCGGCCCGGGTGAAGGCGACGTACTCCAACTCCTCCTCGTCGCCCTCGGCGTACCACTCGCGCAGCTCCGGGGTGACCGCGTGCGCCTCGGCCGCCGGCAGGCCCTCCTCGCGCAGCCGCGCCAGCATGGGGACGGTGGCCGGCACGTACACCCGGACAAGCTCGTCGGTCACCGCTATCTCCCAGGCTCAGGCACCGGCCGGCGGACGCCGGCCCCGGGCGCCGATCATGCCGTACGCCGTGACCGTCATACACCTCGCACCGGCCCCGGAGAAGTCTGCCGCCGGTGTGTCCGATCCCGGATCGACGTCGCGGCGGCTGGGGCACGGGCACGCCTGATGGCAAACTGAGGCAAACGAAACGAAGTACGGGAGTCGCCGTGGAGCCGAGGTTCCTGCTGCTGTCCGACGTCGCCGCCGAGCTGAACGTGTCGGACTCGCAGGTCTACCACATGGTACGCAGCGGCGAGCTGCCCGCCATCAAGATCGGCGGACGCGGGCAGTGGCGGGTGGAGCGCGCCCAACTGGAGGAGTACATCTCGCGCAAGTACGCCGAGACCGCCGAGTGGGTACGCGGCAACCCGCTCACCGAGCGCGACGCCGAGTAACCACGCGCCCCCGCAGCGGCATTGACGATCGGTGTTGTACTGCCGGAGAATGAGAGCCTGTCGGAGGCAAACGAAGGCAAACGCAAGGAACAGGGGTCACGAGGAATGGTCGACACCCGCCGCCCGCCGGCACCGCGTCCCCCGGTCCGCCTCCGCCCCGCGCCACCGATCGACCCGCCGCTGGTCGACGACGACGTGCCGTGGGGCGACGTCGACCAGCTCACCCTCGACCTGTTCGACTCCCGCCGCCGCGACCCGGGACGACCCACCGGCCGCCCGGCCGAGGTCCGGCCGGCGCCCACCGGCCCGGGGCGGCATCCGGCCGGACCGCCCGCCCCGCTGGCCACCGCGACGCCGGAAGCCACCCGGGCGGCATACCGGTTCGTCCGCACCTTCCTGGAGATCGTCAACGGCTACCGCCCACCGGGGCAGCTCCGGCCGCTCTGCCTGCCCGACGCGGCGACCCGGGTGGCCGCCGAGCTGACCCGGGCGGCCCGCCGGGTGACCCCGGTACGCCGTCGCACCGGCCGACCCGTCCTCCAGCTCCGCCGGCTGCGAGCCTGCGAGCCGCGCTCCGGTGCCGTCGAGGCGGCCGCCGTACTCGCCGGGGCCCACGGCACGAGCTGGGCGATCGCCCTGCGCCTGGAACATCGACGAGGCGCCTGGCTCTGCACCGTCCTCGACGTCCTCTAACACCCCCACCACCGGCCCCAGCTCCGGCCCGCTCCGGCTCCCCGTCCGCTTCGGCCCGCTCCCGGCCCTGGACCGGCTCCTCCAGCCCGCTCCGGCCCCCGGCCCCCGGCTCCCGGCTCCGGACCCGGTTCGGCTCCGACCTCGACCCCGGCCCCCAGCTCGGCTCCGACCTCGACCCCGGCCCCCGGCTCGGCGACCTCGACCCCGGCCCCGGGCTCGGCTCCGGCCTCGACCCCGGCCGCCGGCTCGGCTCCGACCTCGGCCCCCGGCTCCGGCTCCGGCTCCCCATTGCCGCGTCCGCTAGGACCGGCGGTGGTCGACACCCACGCACTGTCGACGGGCATCCGGCCGAGCGGCGCCAACGGTCGACGGGCCAACGCGGTTGACGGGTGCAACATGATCGACACGCGATGCGGCAAAGCGGGGCATCCGCGCAGCCGGAAGGCACGACATGCCGCAGCGTGCTCCGACCGGCAGGCGAGGCGGGGCGGGAGGAGGCGGGAGCGAGAGCAAGGACTGGAGAGGGCGGGTGAGCAGGGCACCGGCAAGGTAGTTATATGACCGTTTCAGGCTATTCCGAGTAGTCGGAGTGGCCGGTAGGGGTTTCGGCTGTTGTGGCGTAGGGCTGCGGCGATGGTGGTGATACCGGCCAGCCGGAGCAGGCTGATCGCGGTGTTGCGCAGGGTGGCCATGGCGCGGGGTGCGTTGCCGGTGCGCAGGCGGCTGGCGTCCTCGGCGTAGGTGGTGTCGCGGATGTGGTGCAGAGTCTCGATGGCCCAGTGCCCGCGTAGCCAGTCGGCCAGGTCGGCGGGGCTGGCCTGGGCTGCGGTCAGGTTGGTGATCGCGTAGACGGTGACGGTGGACCAGCGGCCGGTGGCCTGGTTGAGTCGTCGGCGGCGGATCCGTAGTGCTTGCACGGCGTGGGGGAAGTCCAGGGCGAGCGGCCCGGTGCAGGTGACTGCTTGCAGGCGGCGGATGTCGTAGCGGCCGTGTCCGCGGGTGCTGGTCTCGTCCTGGATCGGGATCTTCGCCCAGGGCAGGGTCTTGAGCTGGCGATACAGACGCGGCTGGTTCTTCTTCACGGTGAAGACGTAGGCGGCGTTCTTGTCGTCGACCAGCCAGCGGGCATGTTCGCGCTGGGTGTGTAACGCGTCGGCGGTGACGACCCCCGCGGTCAGGTCGAGAGGGCCCAGCAGCGGCTGGAAGCGGGTCAGCTCGTTGGTCTTGCCGTCGACGTCGACCTGGCCGAGGACCGCCCCGGTGTGCTGATCCAGCACGGCGAGCAGATGCACCTGCGCGCCGGCCGGGCCGCTGCCGCGCAGGGTTTTGCCGTCCACGCTGTACACCTGCCGGCCCGCGCCCGGCGATGGCCGGGACGCGAGGACCCACCGGCCGACCGTGTCGTCCAGCGCGTCGGCGTCGACACCGGCCAGGATCCGCCGGAACGTGGACTCGTCCGGAGCCCGGAACACCCCGGTGAACGGATCCCGGAACACGCCCAGCTCAGCGAGGACCTGCTGCGGCGCGTCAGCGGCCCACTCCGCGACCGCCGCCGCGGAGCGGGCACCGGCCAGCACCGCCGCGACCGCGGTGGCCAGGACTGCGGGCAGCGCGTGCACGACGCCACGGGGGTCGCGCCGGTCCGGTACTGCCGTCAATGCCGTGACCAGGCTTGACCTGCGCTGGACCGGTAGCGGCTCGTCCAGGCGGTCCGCGTGCACGGCCAACACGTCAATCAGCGATGATGATCCCAACGGGCGTGGTCCTCTTTGATCTTCCCAGACTCGACACCTGGATGATCACCGAAGGCCACGTCCGTCTCTATACCACCACGATCCGGAGCGTCCCAACCAACCGCTCACAACGGTCATATCGCTACCTTGCCGGAGCCCTGGGCGGGTGAGGGCGGGGCACGGCAGAACAGGACACCCGCCCAAGCGGGAAGGCACGACATGCCGCGAGACGGGTTCCCACCGAGCGGGACGACACCCGAGATGCGGCAAAACGGGGCATCCGGGCGGCGGGAAGGCACGAGATGCGGCAACTCGTGCCGCGCCCCAGCCGAGCGCGGGGCCGGGGACGGGGACGGAGGCGGGGACCGGGACGGGACGGGGACGGGACGGGGACGGGACGGGGACGGGACGGGGACGGGGACGGGACGGGGCAGGGACGGGGACGGCAACAGGCCCCGGCCGGGGGGGCCGGGGCCTGTTGCGAGGTGGTGCGGGGGCGGGTCAGTTGCCGCCGTTGGGGGCGCCGTGGCAGCGCTTGTACTTGCGGCCGGAGCCGCACGGGCAGGGCGCGTTGCGGGACGGGCCCTCGCTGCTGCCGTCCACCTGACCGGGGGCGGCCCGCCGGGCGGCGGTGCTGGCGGCGACGGCCTGGCCGCTCATGCCGTTCGGCGCGCGGCGGGGACCGGAGGTGGCGGGCCGCTGCGGGTTCTGGGTACGCCCGACGCCGAGGGCCGGCGCCTCCTGCTCGGCGCGCTCGATCACCGGGGCGCCCCGGCCGGCCTCGCCGTCCACGGCGGGCGCCGAGTATTGCAGGCCCTGCTGCGGAGCGTGGCCGAGGCCCTTGGCCCGGATCTCCACCGGCTTCTCCAGCAGCTGCACCTCCTCGGGCTCCGGCTCGGCCTCCTGGACCTGCACCTCCACGTTGTAGAGGAAGCCGACCGTCTCCTCCTTGATGCCGTCCATCATGGTGGCGAACATGTCGAAGCCCTCGCGCTGGTACTCGATGACCGGGTCGCGCTGGGCGTACGCCCGCAGGCTGATGCCTTCCTGGAGGTAGTCCATCTCGTACAGGTGCTCGCGCCACTTGCGGTCGATCACCTGGAGCAGGACCATCCGCTCGAGCTGGCGGACCGCCTCCACGCCGAGCTGCTCCTCGCGCCGGTCGTACGCGGCGTGCGCGTCCTCCTTGAGGCGGGCGAGCAGGAAGTCCTGGTCGAGGCCGGCCCGGGAGCCGACCTCCTCCTCCAGGTCCTCCAGGGTCACGGCGACCGGGTAGAGCTGCTTGAGGCTGGACCAGAGCTGCTCCAGGTCCCAGTCCTCGGCGTAGCCGTCGCTGGTGGCGCCCACGACGTACGCGCTGATCACGTCGTCGATCATGTTGCGGACCTGCTCGGAGAGGTCCTCGCCGTTGAGCACCCGGAGGCGCTCGGCGTAGATCACCTGGCGCTGCTTGTTGAGCACCTCGTCGTACTTGAGGACGTTCTTGCGGATCTCGGCGTTCTGGCCCTCGATCTGGGCCTGCGCGCTCTTGATCTGGCGGGTGACCATCTTCGACTCGATCGGCACGTCCTCCGGGATGTTGAAGCGGTCCATCACCGCCTCGACCGCGCCGGCCCGGAAGCGCTTCATCAGGTCGTCCTGCAGCGACAGGTAGAAGCGGGACTCGCCCGGGTCACCCTGCCGGCCGGCGCGACCGCGCAGCTGGTTGTCGATCCGCCGGGACTCGTGCCGCTCGGTGCCCAGCACGTAGAGGCCGCCGGCGGCGGCGACCTCCTCCGCCTCGACGTCGCAGGCCTGCTTCCACTTCGGCAGGATCTCCTCCATCGCCTTGGCGTACTCCTCCGGCTGCTCGACCGGGTCGAGGCCGCGCTGGCGGAGTTCGTTGGCGGCGAGGAACTCGGGGTTGCCACCGAGCAGGATGTCGGTGCCGCGGCCGGCCATGTTGGTCGCGACGGTGACCGCGCCCTTGCGCCCGGCCTGGGCGACGATCTCCGCCTCCTTGGCGTGGAACTTCGCGTTCAGCACGGAGTGCGGGATGCCCCGGCGGCGCAGCAGCTGGGAGAGGATCTCGGAATTCTCCACTGAGACCGTGCCGACCAGCACCGGCTGGCCCTGCTCGTGCCGCTCGGCGATGTCCTCGACCACGGCGTTGAACTTGGCCTTCTCGGTCTTGTAGATGACGTCCGCCCGGTCGAGGCGGACCATCGGCCGGTGCGTCGGGATGGTCACGACGCCGACCTTGTAGACCTTGTTGAACTCGCTCGCCTCGGTCTGGGCGGTACCGGTCATGCCGGAGAGCTTCTCGTAGAGGCGGAAGTAGTTCTGGAGGGTGATGGTGGCCAGGGTCTGGTTCTCCTGCTTGATCTCCACCCCCTCCTTGGCCTCGATCGCCTGGTGCATGCCCTCGTTGTAGCGGCGGCCGTGCAGGATGCGGCCGGTGAACTCGTCGACGATCAGGACCTCGCCGTCGCTGACGATGTAGTCCTTGTCGCGCTTGTAGAGCTCCTTGGCCTTGATCGCGTTGTTCATGTAGCCGACGAGCGGGGTGTTCACCGACTCGTAGAGGTTGTCGATGCCGAGCCGGTCCTCGATCTTGGCGACGCCGCGCTCGGTGATGGCGATGGTCCGCTTGGCGTGGTCGACCTCGTAGTCGCCCTCGCCGTCGGTGCCGGGCTGGAGGCGGGCCACCACGGCGGCGAACTCCTGGTACCAGCGGGCGGAGTGCTCGGCCGGGCCGGAGATGATCAGCGGGGTCCGGGCCTCGTCGATGAGGATCGAGTCGACCTCGTCGACCACCGCGAAGAAGTGGCCGCGCTGGACCAGTTCCTCGCGGGACCAGGCCATGTTGTCCCGCAGGTAGTCGAAGCCGAACTCGTTGTTGGTGCCGTAGGTGATGTCGCACTCGTACGCGGCGCGGTGCTCGCTGGCCGGCCGGTTGGGCAGCACCACGCCGACGCTCAGGCCGAGGAACTCGTGCACCCGGCCCATCCAGGCGGCGTCGCGCTCGGCCAGGTAGTCGTTGACCGTGATCACGTGCACGCCCTTGCCGGCGAGCGCGTTCAGGTAGACCGGCATGACCGAGGTCAGGGTCTTGCCCTCACCGGTCTTCATCTCGGCGATGTTGCCGAAGTGCAGCGCCGCGCCGCCCATCACCTGGACGTCGTAGGGCCGCTGGCCGAGCACGCGGGCGGCCGCCTCCCGGCACACCGCGAACGCCTCGGGCAGCAGGTCGTCGAGGGTTTCACCGTCGGCGAGCCGCTCCCTGAACTGGTCGGTCATGCCGCGCAGTTCGTCGTCGGTGAGGTTGACGTAGTCGTCCTCGATCGAGTTGACGGCGGCGGCGATGGCCTTGAGCCGACGCACCATACGGCCCGCGCCCGCGCTAAGGACCTTTTCCAGAATCGACACGGATCAACGCTCCCCTAGACAGTCTCGAACCATCGTAGGCGCTTCGACCCGGCGATGGTCACTGGTGGCGGCGGTCCGGGGCGGGGAACCCGACATATCGCCCCAGCGCCTCGCTGGCCGGCGGTTATCCGGTTACGCCCAACGCGAACGGTCCGGCAGGATGGCCCGATGGAGCCCGTGGAGATCGTCGAGGACGGCCTGCTGCTGCGACCCTGGCGGCCCGAGGACGCCGACGCGGTGTACCGCGCCTGCCAGGATCGGGACATCCAGCGCTGGACCACCGTACCCCGCCCGTACCTGCCCGAGCACGCCCTCGGCTTCGTCACCGGGGTCAGCGCCCGGGCCTGGGCCGAGGGCACCGGCGCTCCGTTCGCGGTCTGCGACGAACGGACCGGCGAACTCCTCGCCTCCTGCGGACTCGTCTCCATCGACCGGGCCCTGGACTCCGCCGAGGTGGGCTACTGGACGGCACCCTCGGCGCGGGGCCGGGGCGTGGCCGTCCGAGCCACCCGGGCGGTCGCCCGCTGGGCCTTCGACACGCTCAAGCTGCGCCGGTTGACCTGGCAGGCCGAGATCGGCAACCACGCCTCCCGTCTGGTCGCGCTCCGGGCCGGCTTCCGGGTCGAGGGCGAGTTGCGGCTCGCCCATCCGTCCGTCGACGGCCGCCCGGAGGGCTGGCTCGGCTCCCTCCTCCCGGCCGAGCTGGCCGCGCCCGACGGGCCCACCCCGTACGGCCCGGACACCCTGGCCGCCCGCCGGGCCGCCGTCTTCGGCCGGCCCCAGCCCGTCCTGTTCGCCACCGCGGTCGACACCGAGTTGCGGCTGCGCCCGCTGGACGACCGCGACCTCGACCCGATCGTGGCGACCTGCCGGGACGAGCAGACGGTCCGCTGGACCAGCGTCCCGCACCCCTACCAGCGGGCGGACGCCGAGGGCTTCGTGCGGGACTTCGCCGCCGCGGCCTGGGCCCGGGGCAGCGGGGCGTACTACGCGGTCGCCGACGCCGACGACCGGTACCTCGGCTCGCTCGACCTGCGGATCTCCCCCGCCGATCCGCTGGTGGCCGACGTGGGCTTCATGACCGCCCCGCCGGCCCGCGGCCGGGGCTACCTGCCGGCCGCGCTGACCGCGCTCTGCGCGTGGGGGTTCACCACGCTGGGGCTGGCCCGGGTGGAGTGGCGGGCCAACGTGGGCAACACCGCCTCCCGCCGGGCCGCCGAGAAGGCGGGCTTCGTCTTCGAGGGCACCACCCGGGGCGGGCTCCAGCACCGTGGCGAGCGGGTGGACGTCTGGGTGGCCGGGCTGCTCCCGGAGGACCTGGCGTGACCCCGGAGATCATCGAGGGGTACGGGGTACGGCTGCGGCCGTCCCGGCTGAGCGATCTGGCGGACACCGCCGCAGCCTGCGCCGACCCGGACATCCAGCGGTTCCTGCCCTTCCTGCCGAACCCGTACACCGAGGAGAGCGCCCGGTGGTGGATCACCGAGGGCGAGCCGGCGGTCTGGGCACGCGGCGGCGCGGCGTACACGGTCGCCGACCCGGCCACCGACCGGCTGCTCGGCGCGGCCGGCCTCAGCCACCCGCTGCCGGAACGCCGGCAGGCCGAGATCGGCTACTGGGTCGCGCCGTGGGCGCGCGGCCGGGGCGTGGCCACGGCCGCCACCCGCGCGCTGGCCGAGGCGGCCTTCGCCGCCGGCACCGCCCGGCTCGAACTGCTCACCCAGGAGGAGAACGCGGCCAGCCAGCGGGTGGCGCTGGCCGCCGGGTTCCGGTCCGAGGGGGTACGCCGGTCGGCCGGCCAGGGCCGGGACGCGCGGCACGACCTGGCCGTCTGGGTACGCCTCGCCGACGACCCGCCCGGGCCGACCGCCCGGCTGCTGCCGGACCTGCCCGACGGCCGGCTCACCGACGGCGTGGTGACGTTGCGCCGGGTGGGGCCGGCGGACGCCGACGCGCTGTACCGGCTGCACACGCTGCCGGAGGTGGTGGCGAACCGGGTGCCGCCGGTCCCGCCGACCCGGGAGTCGATCGCGCGGCGTTGCCGGCTGGCGGAGAGCCACTGGCTGGCCGGCCGCTCGGCCGATTTCGCCGTGCTGGACGCGGCCACCGGCGAGGTGGCCGGCGGCTGCGCGCTGGTCTACGACGAACCGGCCACCGGCCAGGCCATGCTCGGCTACAGCCTGCTGCCCGAGGCGCGCGGCCGGGGCCTGGCCACCCGGGCGGTACGCCTGGTGGCCGGCTGGGCCTTCGACGTGGGGCTGGCCCGGCTCTGGGCCGGCACCCGGCCGGAGAACCTGGGCTCGCAGCGGGTGCTGGCGAAGGCCGGCTTCGGCCGGGAAGGGCTGCTGCGCGGCCGGCTCCCCGGCCCGGACGGCACCCGCACCGACTCGGTGATCTTCGGGCTGCTCGCCACCGACGTCGCGCGGCGCCGGGGCGTCGGGGCGGCGGCCGGTGGTGGAACGGCGGGAGCCGCGGCGGGGTGACCCACCACGGCTCCCGGTCCGCACCGCGGGATGGTCAGGGTCCGGTGTCCAGCGAGATGATCCCGTAGTCGTAGGCGCGCCGACGGTAGACCACGCTCGGGCGGCCGGACTCCTTGTCCTGGAACAGGTAGAAGTCGTGGCCGACCAACTCCATCTGGAAGAGCGCGTCGTCGACGGTCATCGGCTCGGCGGGGTGCACCTTCGCCCGCGCGATGTGCCACGGCTGGTCGTCGTGTTCCTCGAGGCCACCGTCGTCGGGCCGGTCGGCGACCGCGGTGGCCGTGGCGTGGCCGTTCAGTACCGCCATTCCCGGCCCGTCCAGGTCGGCGACCGGTAGGTCGGCGGTGGCGGCCGCGACGGAGAGCGGCGCGTGTCGGCCGCGGTGCACCCGGCGCCGGTCGGCTGCCCGGCGGAACCGGGTGTCCAGTTTGGCGATCGCCGCGTCCAGCGCGCTGTAGAAATCATTTGTGCAGGCCTCGGCCCGGATCACCGGGCCGCGCGTCACGCAGGTGATTTCCACCCGCTGGCAGTGATCGGCCTGGCGCGGATTGCGCTCGTGGAACAACTCGACGTCCACGCGAATGAGCTTGTGGTCGTAGCGTTCGATCTTCGCGAGCTTTTCGGCTACGTGCACCCGGTAATGGTCCGGCACTTCGACGTTACGGCCCTTGACCACGATGTCCACGTGACCTCCCTTGTTCGGACGGTCGTTCGGTCCGGATCTTCGGAGTCGACGCGCCCTGGGAAAGTCCCGCTCGGCGTCGACCGATGTGTACGGCTACGCCTCCTTCCAAGTGCCGGGGGAAGGTTGGAGACCTCCTACCCCCGACACCAGAACGCTAACTCCTGTTCGGCCACCAGTCACCCCCAGTTGCCGAGGGAGGCCGCGAAATTTAACAGGTCATACACCTTGGGGTGAAACGGAAACACGAAGCGTCACGAATGGTGCCGCTTTTGCGTTGCGGCGAGCACGGCCGCGGCGTTTGGCGTCATTCCCGCGCCGCGCAGGACCCGACACACCGCCGCCAGGGTGGCCCCGGTGGTGACGATGTCGTCGAGCAGCACCACCGGCCCGTCCAGCGGCGCCGCACCCAGGCGGCGGCGCAGCCGGAACGCGGCGTCGGCCGCGGCGGCCCGGCCGGCGCTGTCCAGCGTCACCGAGTCCGGGCGGGGCAGCGCCCGCAGCGGCCGCAGCACGCGTACCGGCCAGCCGGCGCCGCGCAGCCGGGCCGCCGCGTGGCGGGTCAGCCGGCCCAGGTGGTCGCCGTAGCGGGCCCGGGCGGCCCGGGCGGTGTCCGGCACCGGCACCAGGGTCACCGGCCGCTCCGGGCCCACCGCCGCGGCCACCACCTCGGCGAGCAGCGCGCCCAGCGGCCGGGCCAGCCCGTGCCGGCCCCGCTCCTTGTACGCCAGCAGCCCGTCCCGCAGCGGGCCCGCGTACGGGCCGAGGGCGACGCAGGGCGGCAGGCCGGGCGGACAGGGATCGGGACGGGCCGGCGTGGGACGCAGCGCCGCCAGTGCGCCGGCGCAGGACGGGCAGAAGCCCTGCCGCAGGCCCGCGGACCGGGCGCGGCAGCCGGCGCAGGCGGCCGGCAGCACCAGATCGGTCAGGTCCGACCAGAGGCCGCCCAGGTCCGGCAGGCCAGTACCGCGTCGGTCCGGCAGGCCGCTACCGCCCCGGTCCGGCATGTCAGTACCGTCCCGGCATCTCAGTAGAGGAAGAAGGGCGCGGTCGGGTCGGTCGCCCGGCTGCCGGCCGGCACCTCCAGCACCTGCTCCCGCTTGATGTTGTCGAACGGGTTGTTCCGGTAGGCGGCCCGGTCCGCGCCGCTGCCCGCCTCGTACATGTAGGAGAAGGACGGCGGCCCCCCGACGGCGCCGCCGGGGTACGCGGCCAGCTGGGTCACCTCGGCGCCCAGGTTGGTCCGGAGGGCGGTCGCCTGGGTGCCGTCGACGGAGCTCTGGTGGATCGCCGGCCGCCGGTCCGCCTCCTCGCCGGCGAGGATCAGCTCGTTCTCCGCGATCCAGTCGACGGCGGTGATCGCGGTGACCAGGGTGGCCAGCCGGCGGGGCTGGCCCACGCTGATCACGCCGCCGTCCACGCTCACCGCGGCGACGTAGAGCGCGCCCCCGCTGACCAGGGCGATCCGGTGCCCGTCGAGGGAGCCGGCAACCGCCACGACCGGTCCGGGGACCGCCAGCGACACCAGGCTCATCGCGGCCGACGTCCCGTCGAACCGGTAGAGCTTGCCGTCGGCCGTCACCAGCCCGGCCGGGTGGTCCTTGTCCAGGGAGCGGAGCCAGGTGGGCCGGCCGATGGCGCGGTACGCCCCGCTGCTGGTGTTGAAGACGGTGACCGGCGCTGGACCGGAGCCGACCTTGAGCCGCTGCCGGCCGCCGGCCCCGGTCACCACGAGCGCGGCCAGGACCTGGTCGTCGGCGCGGGCCAGCGCCGCCGAGACCACGTTCTTGTTGGCGGCGGGCTCGATCGGCACGCCCGCCGTCGGCTCGTTGCCGATGGCGAGCGGGCGGATCGCCCCGTCGTAGACGGTGAACCGGGCCGGGAGGTCCCCGTGCGGGTAGGCGGCGTGCGCCGCCCGCTCCGGCTCCAGGTCGACGGTGCGGCGCTTCTGGTTCTGGATCTTCAGGTCGAGCTTGCCGACCAGGTCCGGCAGCGACCAGGCGAGCTGGGTGCCGAGCAGGGCGAGCTTCCCGTCGTTCGCCCCCGGCATGGTGAGGTTGACCTCCCAGTGCCCGTCCGCGCCGGTGGCGTTGTTGATCGGCCGGGTGCCGTCGGGAAGCCCGGTGACCCCCGGGGCGAGCCAGTCGGAGGGCCCGCCCGCGAGCCACTTCACCACGTCGGTGACCCGCCGCTCCGTCGACACGGACGAGGGGAGGTACCGCAGGTCGGGCACCAGCCGGGTCTGGTCCGAGTTCCAGAAGTAGATGGTGCGCGACCGGTAGTACTCGCGCAGCGCGGTGTCCCGCACCAGCAGCACGTTCGGCAGGTCGGTGATCAGCAGCGCCTGGCCCGGCTCGGTGCGGCGCAGCCGGAACACGTACTCGGTCTCGTTGGCCACCGGCGGGGCCAGGGTGCCGTCCGCACGCAGCACCCCGACCTGCTGCACCTTCACGGTCACCGCGCTGGTGCCCTGGTTGTTCGGCGGCGTGACCTCGAGCTTCTCCCGCAGCCGCACCACGGTCAGCTCGATCTCGCTGCTCTGTTTCTCGCGCAGCCGGGCCTGCGACTCCTGCGCGACGAATTCCTTCACCCGGGTGTACGCCTGCTCGCGCTCCCCGGCGGCGGCCGCCCGCAGGTAGTTCTCGATGAACTGCCCCGGCTCGTTGCTGTCTTCCGGCTTGGGCGGCCGGGCCGGGCTGCCGTTGAGCGCGCCGGCCTCGGCGGCCGGACCGGAGCCGTCGACCTGGACCTCGGTCTGGTCCGGCAGGCCGCAGCCGGTCAAACCGGCGGGGAGCAGCGCGCCGGCCAGCAGCGCGGTCAGCAGGCGGCGCCGCCCGGCGCGGCGGACCGGCCCGCCGTACGCGGTCACGATGTCACCTCGGCCCGGTCCGCGCCGTCCGCCGGCCCGACCGCCAGCGCGCCGGCCCCGCTGCCCGGCCCGATGGCGAGCAGGCCGCCGTCGCGGGGGCCGCCGAACGGCAGCGCGGCGTCGGCCGGCACCAGCCGCAGCGGGGAGGTGGTCAGCCGGTCACCGGCCCGGGCCGGCAGGGTCAGCCGGAACTGGGCGCCCTGGCCGGGCGCGCCCCAGGCCTCCAGCCAGCCGCCGTGCAGCCGGGCGTCCTCCAGGCTGATCGACAGTCCCAGGCCGGTGCCGCCGGTCTGCCGAGCCCGGGACGGGTCGGCCCGCCAGAACCGGTTGAAGACCAGCTTCTCCTCGCCCGGCTTGAGCCCGACGCCGTGGTCGCGCACGGTGACCGCCACCGCGCTCTGGTCCAGCCCCAGGGTGATCCGGACCGGCTTGGCCTCGCCGTGCTCGACGGCGTTGCCGACCAGGTTGCGCAGCACCCGTTCGACCCGGCGCGGGTCCACCTCGGCGATCACCGCAGTGTCCGGCAGGTCCAGCTCGATGGCCACCCCGACCCGCTCGGCCAGCCCCGCCAGCCGCTCGGCCACCCGGTGCACCACCGGCACCAGGTCGGTGGGCTCGGAGTCCAGCACCGCGAAGCCGGCGTCGAAGCGGCTGATCTCCAGCAGGTCGGTGAGCAGTTCCTCGAACCGGTCCAGCTCGGCCTGGAGCAGCTCGGCGCTGCGGGCCACCGCCGGGTCGAACTCGTCCCGCTCGGCGAAGATCAGATCGGCGGCCATCCGGACCGTGGTCAGCGGGGTCCGCAGCTCGTGCGAGACGTCGGAGGTGAACCGCCGCTGCAACCGGGACATCTCCTCCAGCCGGAGGATCTGCCGTTGCAGGTTGGTCGCCATCTGGTTGAACGAGGCGGCGAGCAGGGCCAGGTCGTCCTCGCCGTTGACCACCATGCGCTGGTCGAGCAGGCCGGCGGAGAGCCGCTGGGCGGTCCGGGCGGCTACCCGGACCGGGGTCACCACCAGCCGGGTGACCAGGGCCGCGAGCAGCCCGAGCAGGAGCACCAGGGCGGCGCCGGTGGCGACCACGGTGGCCCGGGCGTCGGCCGCGGTGGCGTCCTGCCGGGCCAGCGGTACGAGGTAGTAGAGCTCCACCTGGCCGAACTTGGTCGGCACCGGCGAGCCGTACACCAGGTATTTGGCGCGTTCGCCGTCGAGCGTGCCGGTGCGGATCTGGTGGGCGATCTTGCCGGCGGCGACCTTGGACCGCAGCTCCGGCCCGATCAGCGGGCGGATCTGGACGTCCGGCGAGGTACGCGGCTCGATGAACGCGGTGAAGTTGTCCGCGGTGATCGCCACGACCACCCCGCTGGTCTGCGCCGGGTCACCGCCGGCCAGGTAGTTGACCGTGCCGTCGATGGTGTCCTGGAGCTGGGCCTCCTGCGGCGAGCTGTAGAGGTTGAACTGCTTCGAGGCGTACTCGCTGCCGTTGCGCAGCCGCAGCAGCACGTCGGTCTCGGCGTTCTCCAGCAGGATGCCGGTGATCTTGTCGGCGATCAGGTAGGCGAACCCGCCCACCAGCAGGCTCGACGCCACCAGCGTGATGGTCACCACCCGGACCTGGAGCGACCGCCGCCAGGTGCGATGCAGGCCGGAGGTGAGCCCTGCCGCCTGCCCGGCCACCGCACGCCACAGCGCCCGCACGGCGCGCAGCCGGCGGGTCACCAGGGTCGGCAGGTCGGAGGGCGGCGAGGTCAACACAGTGCGACCAGGCTATCCGGTACCCGCCTTGTAACCCACGCCCCGAACCGTGAGGATGATTTCCGGTCGCTCCGGATCCGGCTCGATCTTGGCGCGTAGCCGCTGCACGTGCACGTTGACCAGCCGGGTGTCGGCGGCGTGCCGGTAGCCCCAGACCTGCTCCAGGAGCACCTCGCGGGTGAACACCTGGCGCGGCTTGCGGGCGAGCGCGACCAGCAGGTCGAACTCCAGCGGCGTCAGTTTCACCTCCTCGTCGTCCCGGCTGACCGTGTGCGCCGGCACGTCGATGGTGATCTGGTTGCCGGGCGGGCCGATGGTGAGCAGTTCCGGCGCCACGTCCTCGCCCCGGCGCAGGCGGGCCCGCATCCGGGCGACCAGTTCCTTGGGCTTGAACGGCTTGACCACGTAGTCGTCGGCGCCGGACTCCAGCCCGAGCACCACGTCGACGGTGTCGCTCTTGGCGGTGAGCATGACGATCGGCACACCGGACTCGGCCCGGATCGCCCGGGCCACGTCGATGCCGCTCATCCCGGGCAGCATCAGGTCGAGCAGGACGATGTCGGGCCGACTGTCACGGAACGCGGCCAGTGCCCGTTCCCCGTCCGCGACGAAGGAGGGCACGAAGCCCTCGCTGCGCAGGACGATGCCGAGCATCTCGGCGAGCGCTGGGTCGTCGTCGACGACCAGTACCCGGGCTCTCATGGGGTTTATCGTTCCATCCCCGTTCGTTTCGGAGGGTTCGGCGTCATCACACGGCACGGTACTGCGGTGGGCGGCCCGGCACCACAGTCGCCGACCAGGACTGCCCGCGTGGCGTGCCGCGGGTCGGCGGGTCAGCCGGAACCGGACCGGCCGTGCAACCATGATCCCCCGGGCGCGCCGCCGCCCGCCACCACCGCTCGTTCAGCAGGAGTACGCGTGCCCGACGCCGGCCCGACCGCCGTGCTGCCGCGCCGCCCGCTGACCGTGGGCGAGTTGCTGGACTCGGCCGTCCTGCTGCTGCGCGACCAGGCCCGGCTGCTGGTCCCGCTCGGTGTCCTGCTGGCCCTGGGCGAGCAACTGCTGCTGCACCCGCTGCGGGTGCTGGCCGCCACCCGGCCGCCCGAGTGGCTGCCCGACAGCGATCGGCTCGGCACGTACTGGCTGTTGCTCGCGGTGGGAGCGGGCACCGAGGCGGCGATCATCGCGCTGCTCGGCAACCCGGCGGCCCGGGCCGCCGGAGCGGCGCTGCTGGGCCGCCGGGCCCGCCCCGCCGAGCTGCTCCGCCCGGCCCGCTGGGTGGCCAGCCTGCTGTTCGCGGCGGCGGCCGGCTGCGCCGTCGGGCTGGCCGGGTTGGCCGGGCCGGCCTGGTTCGTGGCGTACGCGCTGCTCGGGGCGCTGATCCCGGCGCTCGTGGTGGACCGGGTCCCGGTCCACCGGGCACCGGGGCGGGCGCTGCGGCTCGCGGTGCGCGGCGGCGGGCGGGCCGGCGGGATCCGACTCCTCGGCTATCTGGGCTGGTGGCTGCTCCGGCTGGCGGTCGGCCTCGGCGCCTACCACGGCCTCGAGCTGCTCGGCCTCTTCGACGTCCAGGCGTGGGCGCTGCCGATCGCCACGGTCTGCTGGGTCGCGGTGAACGCCGTCGCCTACCCGGCGCTGGCCTGCCTGGACGCGGTGTTGCACCTGGAGACCCGGATGCGCTCCGAGGGGCTGGACATCCGGCTGTCCCGGGCCCCGGCCGGCGTCCCGGAACCCGTCCTGCTGGCGGTGCGGCGGTGAGCCGCTGGTGGACCGAGACGGTCGCCGCGCTCGGCGACGTCGTGCCGCTGCCGCTGGCCGCCCTGCTCCTGCTGCTCGCCGCCCTGCTGGCCGCCCTGGGCTGGTACTTCTTCCCGGCCTGGGTGCCCCGCCGGCTGCCGCGCCTGGGCCTGCCGCGGCTGCGGCTGCCCCGACTGCGGCTGCCCCGGCTACGGCTGCCCCGACTGCGGCTGCCACGCCGCCGCCGGCGGGCGGTCCGGACGGCCACGGTCGTACCGACGGTGCCCGCGCCCCGGGCGCCGGACGCGGGCCCGACCGGACTCGCCGACCGGCTCGCGGCCGAGGGGCGGTACGCCGAGGCGGTCCGGGAACGGCTGCGCGAGATGGTCGGTGACCTGGTGGCCCGGCAGGTGGTGGCGCACCGCCCCGGGATGACCGTCACCGAGCTGACCACGGCCGTGGCGTACGCCCGGCCCCGGGTGCAGCCGACCCTGCACGCGGCCGGCGCGATCTTCTCCGACCTGTGGTACGCGCAGCGCCCCGCCACCCGGCAGCACGACGACCGGATGCGCGACCTCGCCACCGAGCTGCGCCGGGACCTGGCCGGCGAGGGTGCGCGCGGATGACGGCCGTCCCCGCTCCGCCCCGGCCGGCCGCCGCCGCGCGCCCGCGCCGCCGGCACCGGCTGCTGATCCCGCTGGCGGTCGCGGTGCTGCTGATCGTGGCCACCCTGGTCCTGCACGCCGTGGACCAGCCCGACCCGGACGACCCCGGTTTCCTCTCGCCGGTCGCCACCGGGGACGACGGCGGCAGCCGGCTCGCCGCGGCGCTGCGCGACCAGGGCGTACCGGTGCGCCGGGAGACCGACACCGGGCGGGCGCTGGCGGCCGCCCGGACCGGCCCGACCACCCTCTTCGTGCCCGCCCCCGGCCTGGTCCACCCGACCACCCTGGACGAGCTGGGTTACCTGCCGCCCGGCAGCCGGCTGGTCCTGGTCGACCCGTCCCGGCGGGTGGTGGACGGCCTGGGCCTGCCGCTGCGCCTGACCGGGCGGCGCTGGGCCACCCGGGTCAGCGCCCCGGACGCCGACGGTCGCCCGTGCCCGCTGCCGGAGGCCGCCCGGGCCGGCGCCGCCGCCGCCGACCGCCAGCGGTACGCCGCCCGCCCCGGCCGGCCCGCCGCCCGCTGCTACGCCGGCGGCCTGGTCCGGGTGCCGTGGCGCACCGAGGTGGTGGTGATCGGGGCCAGCGACCCGTTCCGCAACGACCGGATCGACGAGGGGGGCAACCGGGACCTCGCCACCGGCCTGCTCGGCGGCGCCCGACCGGTGGTCTGGCTCGACCTGCCCGGCCCGGCCCCCGCGCCCACCGGCCCGAGCGCGTCGCCGACGCCGGGCGACGGGGACCGGCCCGGCCGGGGGACGGGCGACGGGCGGGACCCGGCCGGTTCGGACGGCCGCGAACAGGACCGGGCGGGCGAGCGGCCGCCCTGGGACAACCCGCTCTGGGACGCCTTCCCGGCCTGGTTCTGGGCGCTGCTGGCCCAGCTCGCGCTGGCCGGCCTGCTGGTGCTGCTCTGGCGGGCCCGGCGGCTCGGCCCACCGGTGCCGGAGCCGCTGCCGGTGACCGTCCGCTCCGCCGAGACGGTGCTCGGCCGGGCCCGGCTCTACCAGCGGGCCGGCGCCCGGGACAGCGCCGCCGAGACGCTGCGCGCCGCCGCCCGCGACCGGCTGCTGCCCCGGCTCAACCTGCCCGCCGACGCCGCGCCGGCCGAGGTGGCCGCCCGGGTCGCCGCGTACACCGGCGACGACCCGGACCGCGTGGCGGAACTGCTGCACGGTGCCGCCCCGGAGAACGACCAGGAGCTGCTGGCGCTGGCGCGCGACCTGGACGCCCTGACCCGTACCGTCGCTCATCCGACCGAAGGAGATCCCCGGTGACCGGACCCGTCATCGCCGCGCCGACCGTCGCGCAGCCCGACGCCCGCGCCGCCCTGCACCGGCTGCGGGCCGAGGTGGCCAAGGCCGTGGTCGGCCAGGACGCGGTGGTCACCGGCCTGGTGCTCGCCCTGCTCTGCCGCGGGCACGTGCTGCTGGAGGGCGTGCCGGGGGTGGCCAAGACGCTGCTGATCCGGACCGTGGCCACCGCGCTGGACCTGGGGTCCAAGCGGGTGCAGTTCACCCCGGACCTGATGCCGGGTGACGTGACCGGCTCGTTGATCTTCGACCCGCACACCGCCGCGTTCACCTTCCGGGAGGGGCCGGTCTTCACCAACCTGCTGCTCGCCGACGAGATCAACCGGACTCCGCCGAAGACCCAGGCGGCGCTGCTGGAGGTGATGGAGGAGCGGCAGGTCTCCGTCGAGGGCGAGCGTCGCCCGCTGCCCGAGCCGTTCATCGTCGCGGCCACCCAGAACCCGATCGAGTACGAGGGCACCTACCCGCTGCCCGAGGCGCAGCTCGACCGGTTCCTGCTCAAGCTGACCGTGCCGCTGCCCACCCGGGACGAGGAGCTGGGCGTGCTGCGCGCCCACCACGCCGGCTTCGACCCGCGGGACCTGCGGGCGGCCGGCGTACGGCCGGTGGCCACCGCGGCGGACCTGGCCGCCGCCCGCGAGGCGGTCGGCCGGGTGCACGTGGCCGAGCCGGTGCTCGGCTACATGGTGGACCTGTGCCGGGCCACCCGGGCCGCCCCCGCGCTGGAGCTGGGCGCCTCGCCCCGGGGCGCCACCGCGCTGCTCAGCACCGCCAAGGCGTGGTCCTGGCTGGCCGGGCGGGACCACGTCACCCCGGACGACGTGAAGGCGGTCGCCCGGCCCACCCTGCGGCACCGGCTCCGGCTGCGCCCGGAGGTGGAGCTGGAGGGCGTCACCGTCGACGCGGTGCTGGACGCGGTGCTGGCCACCGTGCCGACCCCGCGATGACCCGGCGGGCGGCGCTGCTGCTCGGGCTGGGCGCGGCCACCCTCCCGGCCTGGCCGGCGCCGTTCCTCGGCGTCGCGCTGATGACCGGGGTGGTGCTGCTGCTCGTCGCGCTGGACTGGGCCCTCGCCGCGCCGCCGCACGCGCTCACCGCCACCCGCGACGGGGACCGGGTGGTCCGGCTGGGCGGCACGGCCACCGTCACGCTGCGGCTGGCCAACGGCTCCGACCGGACCCTGTACGCCCAGGTGCGCGACGCCTGGGTGCCCTCGGCCGGGGCCCGCCCCGACGTGCCGCCCGAGCAGGTGCTCACGGTCGAGCCGGGCGGCGTCGCCACGCTGCCGGTGCGGCTCACCCCGACCCGGCGCGGCGACCGGCCCGCGGCGGCGCTGACCGTACGCTCGCTGGGGCCGCTGCGGCTGGCGTTCCGGCAGCGGGCCGGCCGGCCCGGCACGCCACCGTGGACGCTGCGCGCGCTGCCCCGCTTCGACTCCCGGCGGCACCTGCCGGAGAAGCTGTCGAAGCTGCGGATCATCGACGGCGTCCAGGTCACCCGGGGGCGCGGCCAGGGCACCGAGTTCGACACCCTGCGCGAGTACGTGATCGGCGACGACGTCCGGTCGATCGACTGGCGGGCCAGCGCCCGCCGCGCCGACGTGCTGGTGCGGACGTGGCGGCCGGAGCGGGACCGGCGGCTGGTCTGCGTGCTGGACACCGGCCGCACCGCCGCGGTACGGGTCGGGGACGAACCCCGGCTGGACACCGCGATCGACGCGGCGCTGCTGCTCACCGCGCTGGCCGCCCGCGCCGGCGACCGGGTCGACCTGCTCGCCGCCGACGCCACGGTCCGGGCCACGGTCACCGGCAGCGGCCGGCCGGCGCTGCTCGCCCGGCTGGTCGACGCGGTCGCCCCGCTCCAGCCGGCCCTGGTGGAGACGGACTTCGAGCTGATCGCCGGGGAGGTGCTGCGCCGGGAGCGGCAACGCAGCCTCGTGGTGCTCTTCACCGCGCTGGAGGCGGGGGCGCTCGGCGAAGGGCTGCTGCCGGTGCTGCCCCGGCTGGCGGCCCGGCACCGGGTGGTGCTCGCGGCGACCCACGACCCGGTGCTCACCGGGCTGACCGTCGGGCCACCGGCGACGCCGGACGACGCGTACGCCGCCGCGGCCGCCTGGCGGGCCCTGGCCGAGCGGGAGCGGGTCCGGGCCGCGCTGTCCCGGCACGGGGTGACCGTGGTGGACGCGCCGGCCGACCGGCTCGCCCCGGCGGTCGCCGACACCTACCTGCGGCTCAAGTCCCTCGGCCAGCTCTGACCCGACCCGTTCTTGACCCGAAGGTACAGAACCGCGTAGCGTCCGCGTCATGGGCAGGCCGAAGCAGTTCGATCCCGAAGCGGCCGTCGACAAGGCGATGGGACTCTTCTGGCGCAAGGGGTTCACCGAGACCACGCCGCAGGATCTCGTTGCGGAACTGGGCATCGGCAAGGGCAGCCTCTACCACACCTTCACCAGCAAGCGGGCCCTGTTCGACCTCGCCCTGGCGCGGTACGTCGACATGCGGGTGGCCGGCATCACCGAGACGCTGGACGCGCCAGGCCCCGTTGTCGAACGTCTGCGGGCGGCACTGCAACGACTGGCCGACGGGGACGTGGCCCTGACATCCCGTGGCTGTCTCGCCGTCAACACGGCGGTGGAGCTGGCCGGCTCCGACGAGGCGGCGTCCGACGCGGTTCGGCGGCTGTTCGAACGCATCGAGGGCGCGTTCCGGGCCGCGATCGAGGAGGGGCAGCGTAGTGGGGAGATCGCCGCGGACCGTGCTTCCCGGGACGTGGCAAGCCTGCTCCTCACCGCGTTCATCGGCATGTCAGTCCTGGCGAAGAACCGGGATGCGGAACGGTTGCGCCGGGTCGTCGACGCGGTGATGGCCCTCCTCTGACATCCGCCCACCGGATGCGCTCTGCCCTACCCAGATTTTTGACCCGCAGTTACAGAAATGTAGCGAGCGGCCCAGTCGTAAGCAGACGAAGGGATGAAGAAACCGTGGCGCAACATAACGAAGCAGGCGAGTTGGACGTTCCGCCGAACCCGAAGCTTGACCGCAACAAGCGGACGGTCTTGGCTTTCTACGAGGCCGGCATCAACAACAAGGACTTCGCCGCAGCATCGAAGTTCATCGGTGAGCGCTACGTGCAGCACAACCCGCAGATCGCCGACGGCGCCGAAGGCTTCGCGCGCCGCGTCGGCTTCATCAAGGAGACGTTCCCCGAGCTGCGCGCCGAGGTCAAGATGATCGTCGCCGAAGGTGACTTCGTCATGGCGCACGTCCACGGGGTACGGGTCCCCGGGCAGCGTGGCACGGCCATCGTCGACATCTTCCGGCTCGACGACGACGGAAAGCTCGTCGAGCACTGGGACGTCATGCAGGACATCCCGGAGCACTCCGAAAACCAGAACGGGATGTTCTAGCCAGCCGGCGCTCTGGCGTGGCCACCGTACCGGTCAGGACGGTGTCCACGCCGGAGTGCTCTCGGTGCAGATCACCCCGCCGTCAGCGGGCGGCGGGCTGACGTTGGCGGCACGGCGGCCGAGGACCAGCGCGTACGCCAGGAAGGCCAGCCAGGCCGCGGCGCCGACGGCCACCCGGACGGCGACCGGCAGCGGCGCCGGCGTCACGAACGCCTCCAGCAGCGCGGAGACGGCGAAGAGCCCGACCAGGCCGACCGCCACCACGATCGCGGAGCGGCCCGCCTCGGCGACCGCCCGGCCCCGGCTCAGGTGGGCCGGCGGCGCGATCCACGCCCAGCCGGTCCGCAGCCCCACCCCGGCCGCCACGAAGATGCCGGTGAGTTCCAGCAGCCCGTGCGGCGTGATCAGGCCGAAGAAGACGTCCGCCCGACCGTAGGAGATCATCACCCCGCCGACCACACCGAGGTTCAGCGCGTTCTGCCAGAGCAGCCAGAACACCGGCAGGATCAGCACCCCGGAGGCGAGGCACTGGGCGGCGATCCACGCGTTGTGCGTCCACAGGTGGAAGGCGAAGGTCGGCGCGGTGAACTCGGTGTAGTAGCCGGCGAAACCGGAGTCGACCAGATCGGCGGCGGCGTCCTCGCCGATGAACGCGGCGGCGGTCTCCGGGTGCCCGGCGACGAACCAGATGAGGAACCCGCTGAGCGCGCTGAACCCGGTGGCCACCGCACACCACCAGGGCCAGGCCCGGTAGAGGGCAGCCGGCAGGTCGGCCAGCAGGAACCGGCGGACCGCCGCCCACGACGGCCGGGGCCGGCCGGTGATCCGGGCCCGGGCCGCCAGCACCAGGTGGGACAGGTGGTTGACCAGCGCCGGGTCGGGCGAGCGGCTACGCAGCACCGAGAGGTGGGTCGCGGCCCGCTGGTAGAGCACGACCAGCTCGTCGACCTCGGCCGCGGCCAGGCGGCGCCGGCCGGTCAGCCGCGCCAGCCGCCGCCACTCGGCGGTGTGCTCCGCCACGTACGCGTCGAGATCCACACGTCCTCCCCCGTTCGGCGCTCATAGTGTTCACTGTGGCGGTGCGCGCGCAACCTCCCCCACCCCCGCGGTGGGCCGACGCCGGGTTGGTCAGTGGCGAGGCGGTCGAGCTGGACGTCCGGGCCGCCCGGCTCGGCTCCCGGGTGCTGGCCCTGCTGATCGACCTGCTGGCCCAGCTGGTGGTGGCGCTGGTGCTGTCGATCGTGCTGTCGCTGCTGCTGCTCCTGCTGCCCGGCGGCCTGGTCGACGGCGCGCTGTCCGGGGCGATGCAGACCGTGCTGCTGATCCTGGTGCTGGTCGGCTACCCGGTGCTGATGGAACGCTTCGCGGGCGGCCGGACGCTGGGCAAGCTCGCCGTGGGGCTGCGGGTGGTCCGCGCCGACGGCGGCCCGGTGGGCGTCGGCCAGTCGCTGACCCGGGCCCTGGTCGGGGTCGCGGTGGAGTGGCCCGGCCTGGTGCTGCCGCTGCTGAGCTGGGCGGCGAGCGTCACGGTGATGCTCAGCGACCCGCGCGGGCGCCGGCTGGGCGACCTGGTCGCCGGCACGCTGGTGGTGCACACCCGGGCCGCGGGGGTCTGGCGGCCGCTGCCGGCGGCCGTGCCGCCGCTGCTGGGCTGGGCGGCGCTGGCCGACCTGAGCCGGGTGGACGACCGGCTGGCGCTGGCCGTGCGGCAGTACCTCACCCGCAGCCACCAGCTCGCCGAGCCGGAGCGGAGCCGGTTGGGGCGGGAGCTGTGGGCGGAGGTCGCGGCGGTCACCGCGCCACCGCCGCCGTGGGCCGCACCGGAGCCGGCGTACCTGGCCGCCGTGCTGGCCGAGCGGGGCCGGCGGGCGGCACACCGGCTGGGGCGTACCCGGGCGGTCACCGCCACGCTCTGGCCCGAGCTGGCCCCGCCGGCGGTCGCCGACCCGGCCCGGCCGGCGACCCGGTTGCGGCCCGCCGCGCCGTCGGCCGCCGTGCCCGGCCAGCCCGAGCCGGTACGCGGACAGCCCGCCACGGTCCGCGCGGAGCGCTGACCCGCCGGCGACAGCCCGCGTGACCCGCCGCGCGACGGTCCGCGCGGAGGCTGACCCGCCGGCGGCGCCGGCCAGCCGGCTCGGCGCCCTGCCGCCGCAGGGGTCAGGGGACCCGCCGTCGTCCGGGGTCAGGAGAAGAGCGCCCGGCCCCACCAGTCGGCGGCGTCGCGCACGCCCGGCGGGCAGGCGAAGAGCGCGCTGGAGACGTGCCGCAGGTATTCGTTCATGGCGTCGTTGCGGGCCAGCCGGGTCTGGATCGGCACGAACTGCTTGCGGGGGTCGCGCTGGTAGGCGATGAAGAAGAGCCCGGCGTCGAGCCGGCCCAGCCCGTCCGAGCCGTCCACGAAGTTGTAGCCGCGGCGCAGCAGCCGGGCGCCGTCGTTCTGGTCGGGGTGGGCGAGCCGGACGTGCGAGGTCTCGGCGATCACCGGCGCGCCGTCATCGCCCTTGGCGGCGAAATCCGGCTCGTCGAACTCGGCCCGCTTGCCCAGCGGCGCGCCACTGCCCTTGGCCCGGCCGACGATCATCTCCTGCTCCGCCAGGGGGCTGCGGTCCCAGGTCTCGACCAACATCCGGATCTTGCGGGTGACCAGGTAGGACCCGCCGGTCATCCAGTCCTGGCCGTCGCCGGGCTGGGCCCAGAGCTGCTCGCGGAGCAGGTCGGCGTCCTCGGCCTTGAGGTTGGCGGTGCCGTCCTTGAAGCCGAACAGGTTGCGCGGCGTGGCCTGCCCCCGGGTGGTCGACGAGGTCCGCCCGAAGCCCAGCTGCGACCAACGGACGCTGACCACGCCCATGCCGATCCGGGCCAGGTTACGGATGGCGTGCACCGCCACCTGGGGGTCGTTGGCGCAGGCCTGGACGCAGATGTCCCCGCCGGACAGCTCGGGCTTGAGCGCGTCGCCGGCGAAGTGCGGCAGGTCGGCCAGGGCGGCCGGGCGCTTGCCGGCGATGCCGAACCGGTCCCGGCCCTGGGCGTCGCGGAACAGCGTCGGGCCGAAGCCGACGGTGAGGGTGAGCTGCGACGGAGGCAGCCCGAGCGCCTCGCCGGTGTCGTCCGGCGGGGCCTCCGGCATGCCGTCGACCGCGCCGATCAGCCCGGCGTCCTTGCCGGCGGTCATCCGGGCCGCGGCGGCGGTCCACTCCTGGAGCAGCGCGACCAGCTTCGCCCGGTCCTTGGTGATCACGTCGAACGCGACGAAGTGCAGCCGGTCCTGGGCCGGGGTGGTGATGCCGGCCTGGTGCTCGCCGAAGAACGGGACGGCTCCGGCGGCGGTCGCGGTGGCCGACGCCTGGTCTCCCCCGCCGAAGAAGGCGCCGGCGCCGGCGGCCACCCCGGCCACGCCGGCGACACCGGCCCCGGCCAGGGTGATGGCCCGGCGCCGGGACACCCCGCGCGCGGTCTCCCCGGCGCTCGGCGCGCGCACCGCGGCGGCCGGCTCGCTGGGCTCACTCATCGCGTCACCTCCCGGTCGGGTCGTCATCGAGCGACGACGGCGGCAACCTTGCTGATCGGCTCGGCCAGGGCGTTGATGCTGTCCGACAGCTCCTTCAGCTCGGCCTTGCTGAGCTGGTTGTGCAGCTTCCAGCCGTCGCCGACGCGGTGCTTGCCGAGCGCGGCCTCGACGGTGCCGAACTCGGTGTCGAGCTGCTTGACCAGGTCGGGCGAGCGCTGCTCGAGGGCGGGCCGGAGGGCCGCGATGGCCGCCTTGGAACCTTCGAGGTTGGCGTTGAAGTCCCAGAGGTCGGTGTGCGAGTAGCGCTCCTCCTCGCCGGTGATCTTGCCGCTGGCGACCTCGTCGAGGAGCGCCTTGGCGCCGTTGGCGAGCTGGAGGGGGGTGAGCTTCTCGGCGTTGGCCTTCGCCACGATCGCCTTGACGTCGGTGAGCAGCTGGTCGGCGAGCGCGCCGTCCTTGCTGACGTCGCCGGCGGTCCAGAGGTCCTTCTCGATCCGGTGGAAGCCGGTGAACTCCATGCCCTCCTCGACGACCTCCTCCCGGCCATCGATCTTCGGGTCGAGGTCGCCGAAGCTCTCCGCGACCGGCTCGATCCGCTCCCAGTAGGTGCGGGTCACCGGGTAGAGCTGCTTGGCCTTGGCCACGTCGTTGGCCCTGACGGCGGCCACGAACTCCTCGGTCTTGGTGAGCAGCGCCGCGGTCTGGCTCCGCACGTACCGCTGGTAGCTGGCGGTGGCCTCGCTGAGGGCGGCGTCGGGCGCCACGGTGGCGGCGGTGCCGCTGACCTTCAGCGCGCCTCGGATGCCGCGCCCGCTCATGCCCGGCTTGCAGGCCGTCTCGTACGTCCCGGCGGGCAGTTCGACGCGCAGTTCGCGGCTCAGGCCGGGGGCGATGTTCTCCACCTCGCCCATCACCCGGTCACCGGCGGCGTAGACGTAGAACTCGTTGACCTTGGACCCCGAGTTGGTCACCTTGAAGGTGACCTGGCCGGCCTCGATCTGGGTGGCGGCGACCTCGCAGGCGCTGTCGGTGGCCTTGACCTCGATCGGGCCGCCGGACTTGGCGTCCTGCTGGTCCCCGCCGCCCCCGCAGCCGGTCAGGCCGGCCAGGGCGAGCAACCCGGCGGCGGCGGGCACGACGAATCGAGTGGTACGCATCGGTGCGGTGTCTCCTCGGAAGGCGGGCATCAGGCGCGTTGCGGCGCGGTGACCGGGGTGTCGGTGCCGGCCGGCGGGGTGCCGGCGGGCGGGGCGGCGGGCCGGGCGGGTGCGGCCGGCTTGCGCAGGAAGAGCAGCAGCACCGGGACCGCGTACGCCACCCAGGCGATCACCTCGAGCACGGACGGGGTGGCGGTGATGTTGAACATGCCGCTGAGCAGGGCCGCGTACCAGGTGTTCGGGTCGAGCACCGAGGAGATGTCGAAGGCGTGGTTGTTCAGGCCGGGCAGCACGCCGGCCTCCTGGAAGTCGTGCACGCCGTACTTGAAGATGCCGGCGGCGACGAGGATCAGCAGCGCGCCGGTCCAGGTGAAGAACCTGCTCAGGTTGAGCTTGAGCGCGCTGCGGTAGAGCAGGAAGCCGATCACCACGGCGGTGAGGATCCCGCCGAGCAGGGCGAGCAGCGGCCCCCGGCTGGCGCCGCCGGCCGCGCTCTGCGCCGCGGAGTAGAAGATCAGGGCGGTCTCCAGGCCCTCCCGGACGACCGCGAGGAAGGCCATGCCGGCGACCGCGAACGCGCCGACCGCGAGCGCCTCGGAGAGCTTGCCGCGCAGCTCACCGGCGATGCTCCGGGCGGCCTTGCGCATCCAGAAGATCATCCAGGTGACGAAGATGACGGCGGCCACCGAGGTGACGGCGTCGAAGAGTTCCCGCTCGTCGGAGGTGTCCAGCAGGGTGGTCGAGGTGTACTCGATCAGCCAGCCGAAGAGCACCGAGAGCGCCACGGCCGCGCCGACGCCGAGCCAGACCTGCGGCAGCCGTCCGCGCCGGTTCGACTTCACCAGGAAGGCGACCAGGATGCTGACCACCAGGGTGGCCTCCAGGCCCTCCCGAAGGCCGATCAGGTACGTGGCGAACATCGGTACTCCGTAGTCTTGGTTAGGCACGCCTCAGTTAACTTAGGGCAGCCATACCTTCCTCCTGTTCCGACGGTGCGTCAAGTTGTTCATGACAACCTTCACCTGGCCGGGGGCCACTGTTCTGCTCCCGGCTGTGGCAGGATCCGGCAGACCCCTCGCCAGACAGGACGACCGTGGCTGACGACCTCTTCACCCCCACGATCACCCCCACCGCGTACGCCGGGCCGCGGCGCCCACCGTGGCGGCCGGGCTCACTGATCTATCCGGCCATCCTCGGTGGGGCGCTCGCCGGCACCACCCTGGCGCTGATCAACGCCGGCCGGCTCCGGCTACCGGCCCGGGACACCCTGGCCATCGCCGGTGCCGGGCTGGTCGCCCTGGCCGCCCGGGTACTGGTCACCACGATGCTGCTCGACGGCCGGGTGTCCGGGCCGGGCCGGGTGGTCGGCGCGCTCTGCGGCGCACTGGCCTGGGCGGTGGCCAACCTGCTGCAGAAGGGCCGGTTCCGCACCTACGAGATGCGCGGTGGCGAGCCGACCTCGCTGGTGAAGGCCGGCATCGCGGCGACGCTCGGGCTCGGCCTCGTCGAAGGGCTGATCATCGTGCTGGCCGGTGGCCTGCGGTGACCGCCCCCGAGCAGCAGCTGGCGCGGGTGGTCGCGCTGCTGGAGGCCAACCGGCCCGAGCAGGCGCTGACCGAGCTGGGCAAGGTGGGTGGGTCGGCGGCCACCGGCCGGCTGGCGTACCGGTGCCGCACGATCGCGCTCAGCGAGCTGGACCGCTGGGACGAGGTCGCCGAGACCGCCCGGCGCGGGCTGGCCGAGGTGGGGCCGGACGCCGAACTGCTCGGCCGGCTGGGCCGGGCGCTGCGCGAGCAGGGCGCGCTCGCCCCCGCGGAGCGGGCGCTGCTGGACGCGCTGGCCCTCGAACCGGAGGATCCCTGGCTGCTCTGCCAGTACGCGGACCTGTGCACCTCGGTCGGGCAGACCGACAAGGCGGGCCGGCTGGTCGACCGGGCCGCCGCGCTCGCGCCGGAGGAGCCGGCCGTCTACGCCAGCCGGATCCAGCTCGCCTACGCCCGCGGCGACGACCGGAGCGCCCAGCGGGCCGCCCGCGAGTTCCTCGGCCGGCACCCGGACCATCCGGCGGCGCTGGCCCTGCACGGCAGCGTGGCGGTGGCGGCGGGGCGGGTCGGCGAGGCGCACCGCTCGTTCGGCCGGGCGGTGGCGCACGACCCGGCCGACGCCGACTACGCCGAGGCGGCCTGGGAGACCCGGGTGTACGCCCACCCGCTGCTGCTTCCGCTGCGCCCGCTCTACCGGCTCGGCTTCCGGCTCTGGTTCGCCGTGGCGGCGGCCATCGTCGTGCTCAACCTGGCCGGCCTCCGGATCGTCGCGCTCGTGGTGTCGGTGGCCTGGGTGCTCTACTGCGTCTGGTCCTGGGTCGCGCCGCCCCTGGTCCGCCGCCTGGTCCGGCGGCGCTGGCGCCCCTGAGGGGCACCCGAAAGGGCCCCCTGCCCACCAGACGCCTGGTCGGCAAGGGGCCCCTGCGCGCCGCGCACGGTGTGGCGATCAGTACCGGTAGTGCTCCGGCTTGAACGGGCCCTCCTGCGACACGCCGAGGTAGGCGGCCTGCTCCTTGGTGAGGGTGGTCAGCCTGACACCGAGCGCGTCCAGGTGCAGCCGGGCGACCTTCTCGTCCAGGTGCTTCGGGAGCACGTACACGCCGACCGGGTACTCGTCGGTCTTGGTGTACAGCTCGATCTGGGCGATGGTCTGGTTGGCGAACGAGTTCGACATCACGAAGCTCGGGTGGCCGGTGGCGTTGCCCAGGTTCAGCAGGCGGCCCTCGGAGAGCACGATGATGGCGTGGCCGTCGTCGAAGCGCCACACGTCGACCTGCGGCTTGATGTTCTCCCGGGTCACGTCCGACCGCTTCGCCAGGCCGGCCATGTCGATCTCGTTGTCGAAGTGGCCGATGTTGCCCACGATGGCCTGGTGCTTCATCCGGGCCATGTGCTCGTGGGTGATCACGCTGAAGCAGCCGGTCGCCGTGATGAAGATGTCGGCCTGCTCGACCACGTCGTCCAGGGTGGCCACCTGGTAGCCGTCCATCGCCGCCTGGAGCGCGCAGATCGGGTCGACCTCGGTCACCACGACCCGGGCGCCCTGGCCGCGCAGCGACTCGGCGCAGCCCTTGCCCACGTCGCCGTAGCCCATGACGACGGCCATCTTGCCGCCGATCAGCACGTCGGTGGCCCGGTTGATGCCGTCGATGAGCGAGTGGCGGCAGCCGTACTTGTTGTCGAACTTGCTCTTGGTCACCGAGTCGTTGACGTTGATGGCCGGGAAGAGCAGGGTGCCGGCGCGGTGCATCTCGTAGAGCCGGTGCACGCCGGTGGTGGTCTCCTCGGTGACGCCCTTGATGCCGGCGGCGATCCGGGTCCAGCGCTGGCCGTCCTCGGCGAGCGAGCGGTGCAGCAGCTGGAGGATGACCGCGTACTCCTCGGAGTCGGCGGACTCGACCGGAGGCACCACGCCGGCCTTCTCGAACTCGGCGCCCTTGTGCACGAGCAGGGTGGCGTCGCCACCGTCGTCGAGGATCATGTTGGGGCCCTGCCCGTCCGGCCAGGTCAGCACCTGCTCGGTGCACCACCAGTACTGCTCCAGGGTCTCGCCCTTCCAGGCGTAGACCGGCACGCCGGCCGGCGCCTCCGGGGTGCCGTCCGGGCCGACCACGATCGCGGCGGCGGCGTGGTCCTGGGTGGAGAAGATGTTGCAGGACGCCCAGCGGACCTGCGCGCCGAGCGCGACCAGGGTCTCGATCAGGACGGCGGTCTGGATGGTCATGTGCAGGGAACCGGTGATCCGGGCGCCGGCCAGGGGCCGGGCCTCGGCGAACTCGCGCCGGATCGCCATCAGCCCGGGCATCTCGTGCTCGGCGAGCTGGATCTCCTTGCGCCCGAACGCGGCGAGCGACAGATCCGCCACCTTGTAGTCGCCCTCGGCGAGGGTGCTCGGCCGGGCGCCGGACGACGCGCCACTGGGGGCCGCCGGGAGGGTGCTGGTCATGGAAGCTCCTGTCGAACGAAGTACTGCGCAGCCTTCCACCTTACGCGGGTCCGGTTCGTCGCCCGTGCCCGGTTGGCCGAGGCGTGCCGGTCCGGTCGGCGGACAGCGCACGGGGCGGTCGGTCATGGACGGACTTTCCGCCCACGGCCCGGCCGCCCCGTGCATCCCCCCGGTTTGGTTCCCCGCGCGTCATCGGACCTTCGTCGCGACAACGCTGCGTACCCATAGGGTCACACTGAGCAACCAGCCGGTCAAGCCATTTCGGAAAAGTCGGATTCGTCGCCGCGGCCGGTCCGGGCCGGAAGCAGGATCCTCAGCAGGCGCCGCAGGTGGCGACGTACGCCTCACCCGCGCCCCCGACGAGCAGCGGGCCACCCGCCGCGGTGCCCACCGCCGCCTGCCCCGGCCCCAGGCTGACCCGGCCCACCCCGTCGTCCACGGTCAGGGTGCCCGCGCCGCACAGCACCACCCGCGGGCCGGGCAGCGCCAGCCGCACCTCCGGGTCACCGGCCGAGAGCGCCACCCGATGCAGCGCGAAGTCGTCCACCGGCACCGGCCAGGTCACCACCCCGGGGGCCACCGGCACGGCGCGGACCACCGGCTCGCCGAGCACCTCGAAGCGGAGCACCCGCAGCAACTCGTCCACGTCCACCCGCTTCGGGGTGAGCCCGCCGCGCAGCACGTTGTCACTCGCCGCCATGATCTCCACGCCGGTGCCGCGCAGGTAGGCGTGCAGGTTGCCGGCCGGCATCCAGATCGCCTCGCCGGGCGCCAGCCGGACATGGTGCAGCAGCAACGCCACGACCACCCCGGGGTCGGCCGGATAGTCCGCCGCCAGGGCCCGGGCCAGCTCCGCGTCCGGGCCGTCGGCGCGCGCCGCCAGCACCTCCGCCACCAGCCCGGCCCGCTCCGACTCCGGCCAGCTCAACAGCAGGCGGACGGCCTCCCGCAGCCCCGCCGGACCGGTACGCAGCGCCGCCACCACCGGCGCCAACGCCGGTACGCCGAACGCCTCGATCGCCGCCGCCGACACCTCCGGGTCGCGGAACCCGCAGAGCGCGTCGAACTCGCTCAGCGCGACCAGCAACTCCGGCTTGTGGAACGGGTCCACGTAGTTGAGCCGGTCGACGTCCGCCGCGTACCCCGCCCGGGCCTGCTCGGCGTCCGGGTGCGCCTGCAGGCTCAGCGGAGCGTCCGCGGCCAGCAGCTTCAGCAGGAACGGCAACCGGGTACCGAATCGGCCGACCAGCCGCTCGCCCAGCCAGTGCTCCGGTTCGGCGACCAGCAGGTCGGTGAGGCTCACCGCGCGGCCCGCCCGGTCGACGGAGGCCGGGGCACCCGGGTGGGCGCCCAGCCACAGCTCGGCCTCCGGGCCGGCGCTCGGCACCGGCCGCCCCTGCAACCCGGCGATGGCCGTGCGCGAGCCCCACGCGTAGTCCCGGATCCGTCCCCGCAACAGCTCCACGGTCAGCTCCCCGGCCGGCCGGACACCTCGTCCGCGACAACCTCGGGCTGCGCCGCCGCGGTGTGCGCCGCCTGCCCGGTGCCCGCCCGCTCGGCCGCCGCGGAGTAGATGTCCGGTTCCAGGTAGATCACCCGGGCGATCGGCACCGCGTCGCGGATCCGCGCCTCCACGGCGTTGATGCCCCGGGCCAGTTCCTCGGCGGAGTCGCAGGCCGGCACCGCGATCTTCGCGGCCACCATCAGCTCCTCCGGGCCCAGGTAGAGCGTCTTCATGTGGATGATCCGCTCGACCTCGGGGCCGGCGCCGACGGCCTTTTCGATCGCCGCCAGGTCGTTCGGGTCGGCGCCCTCACCGAGCAGCAGGCTCTTGGTCTCGATCGCCAGGGTGAGGGCGATGAGCACCAACAGCACGCCGATCATCGCGGTGCCGGCGGCGTCCCACATGCCGTTGTGGGTGATCAGGGTCATGCCCACGCCGAACAGCGCGAAGACCAGACCGATCAGCGCGCCGAAGTCCTCCAGCAGCACCACCGGCAGCTCGGGCGCCTTGGCGCGGCGGATGAACCGCACCCAGGACTGGCTGCCGCGGATCAGGTTGGACTCCTTGATCGCGGTACGGAACGAGAAGCTCTCCATCAGGATCGCCGCCACCAGCACCGCCACCGGCACCCACTGCCAGCTCTCGATCGGGTGCGGATCGGACGCCTTGTGGTACGCCTCGTAGAGCGCGAAGAGGCCACCGAGGCTGAACAGCACGATCGCCACGATGAACGCGTAGATGTAGCGCTCCCGCCCGTAGCCGAACGGGTGCTCCGGGGTGGCCTCCCGCTTGGCCCGCCGACCGCCGAGCAGCAGCAGACCCTGGTTGCCGGAATCGGCGACCGAGTGGATCGACTCGGCCAGCATCGACGAGGAGCCGGTCAGCAGGAACGCGATGAACTTGGTGACGGCGATACCGACGTTCGCCGCCAGGGCGGCGACGATCGCCTTCGTTCCGCCGTTGGCGCTCATGCTCCCCGCCCGATGCCGCACGTGCTCACTGGTTTGCCAGCTCCTTCATTTCCGTGATGGCCGGGACGGCCATCGGGTCCAGCCCGTGTGCCAGGGCGAGGTAGACCGAGGCGAAATCCGGCACCGCCATCAGCGAGGCCAGCCGCTCCAGCGCGGAACCCCCCTCGGCGGTCACCACGTCGCAGCGCACCCCGCGCCGCTCGGCGAGGGTCTGCACCGCGTCGGCCCGGCGCTCCTCCACCGCGAGCGGCTCGTCGGTGTCGTCCTCGGCGTTCAGCCCGCCGTCGCGCAGCAGCACCAGCCGCAGCCGGGTGGCGCTGCTCTCGGTCTCGTCGGGGTCGGCGAAGATGTCCCGCTCCCCCTCGGCGAGCCCGCCGAAGACGCCGTCGAGCAGACCGACCCGGCCCCGGCCCGCCTCGCCCAGCGCCCCGGCGACCACCGGGTAGCGGGCGTTCGCGGAGAGCGTGTCACCGAACCGCCGGGCGGCCACGGTGGCCAGCGGGGACGAACCCCAGACGATCGGGATCGAGCCGGCCAGGCCCAGGGCCAGCGACTTCGCCGGGTTCACGAACGACTCGGCGGTGGGGCGGCAGCGGTCGGCCTCCGCGTCCAGCCGGGCCGCGGTCTCGGCCAGGTCCGCCTCGTTGACCTTCACCAGCCCGAGCGTACGGGCGGCGAGCAGCACCGGCACGGTGAGCGCCCAGAGACTGGCCCGGGCCGGGGCCCGCCGGGGCACCGGGATGAACGGCGCCCGGGCCCGCTCGGCGACCGACTGGAGCTGGGAGTCCGGTGCGCCGACCGCGACCAGCCGGGCGCCCCGCCGGTGCGCCGCCTCGGCCGCGCCGAGCGCCTCGGGACTGCGACCGGAGGCGCTCACCGCGATGACCACGTCCGCCGCGCCCACCCAGCCGGGCACACCGGCGCTGCGGTGCGGGATCACCGGCACCGGGCAGCGCGGCCCGGCGACCGTGGCCAGCACGTCACCGGTACGCCCGGCGGTGCCGATGCCGGCGATGACGACCGCGCGGGGCCGCCCGTCGTCCGCCAGCACGGTCAGGTTGGCCTCGGCGGCCAGCGCCGCGGACTCCCGCACCTGGGCGCCGGCCGACGCGGTGAAACGCAGCATGCCGCCCGGATCCTGCTCGGCCAACCGCCGCGCGTCGTCCAGCAGTGACTCGTCGGCGTGCCGGTGTCCGCTGACCCCGGCCGTACCCTCCATCACGGCTGCGACGCGGAGCCGCCGCGCGCGTCCTCCGCCGCGGGCCCGCCGCGCGCCTCGTCCAACAGGAGCACCGGCACGTCGTCGCGCACCTCGAAGATCCGACCGCACTCCGTGCAGGTGAGCGTCTGCGCCTGCGAGTCGTAGTCGAGCGGGGCGTGGTGCGTGTCCGGGCAGGCGAGGATCTCGAGCAACTGCGGGTCCAGGGCCACAGCGCGGCTCCTTCCACGTATGCGGTCTCACCGGTCGGCGGTGCCACCCGGCGCAGGCGATCTTATCGGCGAACCGGCGCGGGCACCGGGGCACGTCTCAAGCACCGGCGGGCCGCCGGCGCGAGCCTCCGGTCCGGTGGTCGCCCACCACCGTCACGGTAACCCGGCGCGGGGCCGGGGCCGGCTCAGCGGGGCGGACGGGGCAGCACGCTGGTGGCGTCGCCACCGGCCGGGGCCGGCGGCTCACCACCCGGTCCGCCGGTCGGCGCGGCGGCGCCGTAGACGTTGCCGGCCGGCCGGGGCGCGGGCGCCCCGTAGACCCTCGGGGTGGGTGGCTGCTGCCCGTACACCGGGCCCGCCGGAGCGCCGGCGCGGTACGTCGTGCCGCCCGCCGCCGGCACCGGCGGGTGGCCGGTGGCCGGCTCGTCGGTGCGATCGGCCCGGTTGCGCCGGACCAGGAGGACGATCAGGGCGGCGCCGACGAGCACCAGCAGGATGCCGATCCACATGACGAGGGAACCTCCGGAGGACGTGTCGGCCGCGGCGGTGCGGGACGGGGCGGCCGGGCCGGCGGCGGCCAGCGCCGGGGCGCTGTCGTCGGCCGACGCGACGGTCACCTCCACGCTCGGGCTCGGGGTCGGGGACGGCTTCCGCGTCGGCGTCGGCGAGGCAGCCGGCGCGCCACCCACCACGCGGGCCGAGGCGCCGGCGCGGCCCAGCACCCGGCCGCTGGCGGCGGTCGCCTCACCGACCACCGCGAGCCGCCCGCCCGGCGCGCCGGCCAGGAAGGCCACCCGGTAGCGGACCGTGATGCTCTTGCCCTTGCACAGGGTGGGCTTCGCCGGCGCGGTCCGTGGCGTGGTCACCGTGCCACCGCCCCCGGAGACCGCCACCGGCCACCACCGGCCGGCGCTGTTCACCTGCACCCGGACCTGCTCGGGGCGCACCCCGTCGAGGTGCAGCCCGAGGGCGGTCCGGAGCAGCACGCAGCCGTCGGTGCGCTTGCGCACCTCGATCGCCATCGAGCCGGCCGACCCGCCGACGGTGAAACTGCTCACCGCGCGCACCTCCACCCGGTCGTCGGCGGCCGACGCCGGGGACGCCGCGACGGCCAGCAGGCCGCCCAGCATCGCGCCGACCGTGGCCAGCCGCGCCGCGTGCCGCCTCACCGACATCTCCACCTCACCTGTCCCACCCGACCGGGTCCGCCGGTCAGGTTACTACCGGGTCCTGGTGATACCCGCCCATCGAGCGCTCAGCATGTGTGCCGCGACACCCCGCCGCGTCGCCGCACCTGGTCGACCGGGCGCGACCTCAGCCGGCTACCGCGGCCAGGGCCCGCCGGCACAGTCGGTCGGCGGTACGGGTGGTCTCCGGCAACCGGTACCGCGGGCACAACGCCAGCACCCGGTCCGCGGCGTTGTCCAGGCTCATCCGGTGCCCGACGCTGACGAACACCGGCTTCACCCCGTCCCGGGTCCGCAGCACCCGACCGACCACCTCGCCGCCGTCCCGCAGCGCGCTCCAGGCGCCGCGCTCGGGGCCGGGCGGCGCCCACTCCCCGACCAGCGGCGTCTTCGCCACCCCGATCGCGGGCAGGCCGGTGACCAGGCCGAGATGGCAGGCCAGCCCGAACCGGCGCGGGTGCGCCAGCCCGTGCCCGTCGCAGACCAGCAACTCGGGCCGGACGGTCAGCCGGTCCAGGGCGGCCAGCAGGGCGGGCAGCTCGCGGAAGGCGAACAGCCCCGGCACGTACCCGAAGGCCGGCCGGCCCACGCTCACCGCCTCGTCGACCACGGCCAGCGTGCCGGCGTCGAGCACCGTCACGGCCGCCGCGAGCCGATCACCGCGCTCGGCGTACGCCACGTCGAGGCCGGCCACCGTCGTGGGCGCGGTGGGCCCCGGCCCGACCAGGTCCACCCGCGACCGCAACTCCTCCTGTACGCGCAGCGCCTCGGCGACGTCGGCCGGTGGCACGTACCGGACCGGTCCCGCCGTCACGGCCGCCCGGCGCCGTCCCCGGCCGGCGCGAGGTCCGTCCGGGCCTCCTCGGCCCAGCGCACGATGCCGTGGGCGCTGGACGCCTCGGCCACCTGGGTCGCCTCGTCGACCAGGCCCAGGGCCCGCTGCGGATCGCCCTGCTCCGCGGCGAGGTAGCCGAGCGCGAGCAGGTTCGCCGCCACACCGGGCAGGAAGCCCACCTCCCGGCGCAGTCGGGTCGACTCCTCCATGAGCTGCCTTGTGGCGTCGAACCGGCCGGCCGCCTGATCGAGGAACGCGAGGTGCCGCAGCACGTACGACAGGGTCAGCTTGTCGCCGGCCCGGGTGGCCAGTTCCCGGGCCCGGGCGAAGGCCGGCGCCGCCGCCTCACCGTCGCCCCGGATCACCTGGTGCAGGCAGCCCACCCAGAACTGGGCCTCACCCTCACCCCGCTCGTCGCCGAGCTGCCGGTACAGCTCAGCGGCCCGCTCGAACAGCTCCAGCTCCCGCGGGTCCTCGACCTCCTCGGCCAGGTAGCGGGCGTGCAGCACCCGCCCCCGGGCCAGGGCGAGATCGGCCTCCACCCCGTCCAACGCCCGGTCGGCCGTGACCAGCGCGTCGGCGTCGCCGCCGAACACCGCCTGCTCGTACAGCTCCCGCGCCAGCTCGATCCGATCCGCCGTCGTCATGCCGCTTCCGCTCCTGTCGTCGGTTACTGGTGTCGTTGGTTACTGGTGTCGTTCGTTGCTGGTCGACCTCGGTCGTGGGTCCTCCCGCGGGATCGGTCCGGCCGGGCCGCTCCTCGTCATGGGCATGGGGGACCGTGCGGGAAGGTCGTCAGAGGGCCGCGATGGTCGGGTCCGCGCCCGGGTCGCCCGCCGTCCGCAACTGCTCCTCGAACATGACGAACGTCCTCCGCCGGATTCCGGTGATGAGGGCCTGCTCCCGGGGAGTTGGGTAACGGCGCTCCGCCCGGATCGCGTCCTGCAGTGCCTCCACGGTCTTGTACAGAGCGAAGACCGGGCCGTCGCCATCCAGATGCCGGCCGCGCTCCTGCTCGGTAAGCCAGACGAATTCGTCCGGCGAGATCTCGTAGATCTCCTGCTCACCACCGGCGAAGAGGGCCTTGTCGATCAGGTGGTTGGCCGGCTCCCAGCCGCCGCTGTCTTCGGAAAGACGCCATCCGGCGACACCCCCGTCGGGCATTTCGACGAGCTTGAGTGACGACCCGTAGTACTCGAAGAACCTCGGGAACTTCGTGCTGGTCACGCCTGTCACGGTTTCGTCGTCCCCCCAAGCCCTTCCTCAAGCGCCCTCTGGTAGGCGTCCTGCGCCCGGCGAAGCAGACCGTCCCGGATGGCCTTCTCCACCTTCTTCAGGGGCCGTCCAACTGACTCGGACAACGTCTCCAGGTCTCGCCGGACCTCGTACAGGGCATGCTCCCACCGGGCCACGCGTTCCACTGACCGCAGTTGCAGGCGAAGTTCCGCCACGTGCGCGTTCGGCATGTCCAGGTTGAGCAGTACGTCGCGGTACCCGCTGCCCTGCGGCGACTGGAACCGATCTTTGATGCTGAGTATCCGCACCGAGGGATCGGCGGCCAACTGGTTCAGCGCTCGATAGACGTCGTCCAGATGGTCGAATTCCACCTTCGCGCCAGCGAGATCCTTCAGCCGAGAAGCGTCATTGCGATATTCAATCAGCTTGTCCATCACGCGGTCGCGCTTCTTCGGCTCAGCTCGCCAGCCCGGCTGCCCGTGATCTCCCGCGAGCCGCACGGCGAGGACATTCAGCTGCAACTGCGCTTCCGCCGCGTCGGCATAGAGCTTCTCCACGTACGCGAGCCGGTAGCCGTCGTCATCCTTCCGCGCCTGGTCAAAGCCGAGTTGCAGCGGTCGCTGTCGACGGCTGCGCACCGTAGCAGTTATCGCCCGCTGTTCGGAGGTCAGCGGTGTCGGACTCGGCACGGGATCGTGATGGTGGGTCATCGCCTCGGGGCCGCACGCAGCCAAGTCGCCGAGGACGTCACCGAGAACGCGGATGGCCTCCTGCTCACGCGCCAACCTGTGCAGGGTCACCGGTCTGGCTGACAGTGAGTCGCCCAGTTCCGGGACCGACAGGACGAACCGCGCCAAGTCCGGTTGCTCGGCGAGCTGATGGAGCAGCGTCTCGGCGAGCAGCGGTTGGCCGCGCGGTGGCGCCTCCCAGGTCTGGTCGAGCATGTGCCGCACCCGAGGGTCACCGAACAGCCGGGCCAGGTCGGCGGCGGCCGGCTCGTCCAGCGCCGGGACCAGCCGCCGCAGCGTCGCCGGGTCCACGTGGTGCGCCAGCTCGACCGGGGTCACGCCGGCGGCGAAGACCTCGTCGAGGTGCGCGCTCGCGGCGATCGCGTCCCGGACGAAGAGCCCGGCTCCGATCCGTTCCGCATGGGCGGCGAGGTGGGCGCTCCGCGTGGCGTCGTCCCCGTCCGGCTCGGGCGGGCCACCCGGTGGCGGCGGGACATCGCCGTGGTGGAAGGTCGTGCCCTCGCCGAGGAGGTGGACCAGGTTGAAATCCGGTGCCGGCTCGTCGCCGTCGTACGGGGCCGGTGGATCCGGCGGCGGTGGCGGCTCGGGACGTTCGTCCGGGGCGGGGAGCACGTGGTAGACACCGGGCGGCCGGCCGGGCACCGGCATCGGCCGGCCGTCCGGGCCGAGCACCAGCGCGTCGAGGCCCACGACGTTGTTGTCGTGCGGCACCCCGCTGTGCGTGTAGAGCGGCTGATCCCAGACGACACCCTGCTGCGGGTCGAGGTAGAGCACGACGCCGTTCTGGTTCAACGCCACCCAGGCGTGCGACGCGCCGTTCTGCCAGCCGGTGATCAGGAAGGCGTAGCTGCCGTGACCGCCCGCCAGCAGTTGCCGGTGCAGGTCGCGGTAGCCGTGTTCGACCCGCTGCCGTACCTCCAGGTCGGTTGTCGGCTCGGGGCCCGGGCAGAGGTCCTGGAACTGACCGCCGGTGGTCTCCTCGACGCGCCGGGGCCCGTCCGCCTCGCCGCCGACCGGTTGGCGCACGTCCCCCATCAGGTAGCCGTCGAAGGTACGCGGCGCGGAGACCCGGGGGCGGCCGTGCACCCAGGTCTCGTAGAGCGACAGGGTGCAGTCGAGACAGTTGATGCTCCGGGTCGCGTCGGCCTGCGGACCGCCGTCGTTGGCGAGCGGGAACCAGCCGCCGCGCCGGGGGTCGGCGGTCCGCACCACGCTGCCGTCCCGGTTGCGCGGCATCTGCCGTTCCAGGTCGGTCTGGTGCAGCGCGAGCGGCGGACGCAGGCCCCCTCGTACGCCGTAGCGACGGGACCGGTCGATCGGCGGTGGGTGGCCGTCGCCGGTGAGGGCCGACAGGTCCGACGATTCGACGGCGCCGACCGCCAGATCGGCCACGTCGTCGTTGATCCGGGAGAAGTCCGCCTCGTCCTCGACGGCCACCTGAGCCGGCACCCGCTCGCCGGTCAGCGTGGCCTCGGCCTCGTCGAAGAACCGGTGGTAGAAGTCTTCCCTCCGGCGTCCCTCCCGCCGGTGTTCTTCGGCGAGCTGCGTCTGTCCCTCGCTGCGCAGCTCGTATGCACGCCGAAGCAGCCACCGGGCGGCCTCCAACTGCCGCTCCGCGGTGTCCCGCAGTTCCTTGGCCCGGCGGTGCCGCCGCTTGTCCTCGAACCACTCCCGCTGCGCGTGGAGATGACCCTGATAGCGGCGTCGCTCGAAGGCTTCCCGCTCGGCCAGTGCTTCCGCGGTGGGTCGGCGGGGTGGCAGTGGATCGGAGGGGTCGGGCAGGGGTGGTGCCGGGTCGTGGGCCGGTCGCGGCGCCAGTGCCTCCAGCAGCGGGAATCGCGGGTCCGGCGTCGGCCGAGGGCTGGCGGCTGGAGACGGGTCCGCCGGAGGTCGAGGGTGCTGATGCGGTGTCGGGGAAGCCAGCGGTCCAGCTGGCGCCGACAGCGCGCCGTTCGACGGGCGGTCGGGGACCCCCGCCGTGGGCGCGTTCGGCTGCGCGGTCGGCGTCGGACCGTTCGCCGGCGCGGGCGTGGGATTGGGATTGGTGGGCACCGGTACCGGCTGGCTCGGCCCACCCAGGTCGGCCCCGGGGGCGTTGCGCACCGGCCCGGGGCTGGGATCGGTGCCTGGGGGTCCCCCGTCGAGCGCCCCGGTGGTGGCCGGGGACACCGCCGCGAGGGGCGGCTCGACGGTCACCGAGGAGAGGGTGAGGTTGGCCGGGGCCCCGAGGTGCGGCAGCGGCGCGTCGAGGTCTGCCCGCGGGTGCGCGGGCGACTGACTGGCTTCGACCGCCGCGCGATCGGGTTGACCAGGTACGAGGCGGTGTTCGGCACCGCCGGCCGGCAGGTCCGCCTCTCCCGCGGATGGGTGCGGGTTCGCCGCGCCGGTATCGGCCACCGGCGGCGGCTGCACGGGCCGGCTCGAGCCGCCATCCGCGGCGAGCGGATCGGGCGGTCGCTGCGCCGGGAGTAGTCCGGTGGCGTCCTGCGCCTCCTCGGTCGAAGGTTCGGTCGGCGGCACGACCAGATTGGCCAGCCTCCCGTCGAGGCGATGGTGCATGGCCGTGTCGGCCTGACTGGTGGCCGAGCCGCTGGCCCCGGAGACCGCCGCTCGGGCCAGGTCTTCCAGGGACGCGTTCTGCCCGGTGGCCAGCCCGGCGGCGCCCTCCGCCAGGGTTTCGCCGGCCATCTCGCGGCCGAAGCGCTCGCCGATCCCGGTGAAGCCGCCGGGCGCGTGCCGGCCCAGGCCGGCCAGCGGCGCCACGCCACCGCCGGCGAAACCGCCGAGCGCCGACGTGCCGACGTCGGTCAGGTCCAGCCCGTCGCGGCGTCCGGTGGAGTTCTGGTACGCCTGGGTAGCCAGGCTGGTGCCGGCCTCCTGCCCGGCCTCGACCAGCCCACTGATCGCGGCCCGGCGGGCGAACCCGCGTACGCCAGTGCGGGCGGCCTCCTTGGCGGCCCGCTCGCCCGCCTCCTTGAGGCCTTCCTTCATCGCCTTGCGGGCCAGCTGCGCGACCAGGCGCTTGAAGATCTGTTGCACCACCATCCGGCTGGCGGTGACGGCCGCGCCGGCGGCCGGCGACGCGGCGCCCAGGGTGAGCACGGTCGCCACCGCCAGGGACAGCAGCTCGACGACGAGGATGCCCAGCTCGATCCAGACCTCGAGCTTGGCGCCCTCGATGTCGCAGCCGCAGGACTCGACGATCCGGCCCATCTCGTCGCCGATCGCGAGCACCGCCTGCAGCGGCGCGTCCTCGCCCTTCGCGACCTTGTCCCAGGCGGTGTCGAAGACCTCGGCGACGATGCCGATCCCGCCGTAGCCGCTGAGGACCTCGCCGGCGGCGGCCATCGCGTCGGCACGCGGGACGCCGAGGACGTCGGAGACGGCGTACCACTGGTCGGCGAGGTCCCAGACGGCCCGCTCGTTCCCGTCCGGCCACTCCACCCCGACAACCCAGTCCAGCGCCTCGTAGATCCAGCCGGGCAGGTCCCAGGGGCAGTGGTCGAGCGGATGCGGGATCGGGCTGGGCAGCAGGCTCACGCGCGGATCCTCCGGAGGTCAGCGCCAGTGCCGCGGCGGGGAACGGTGCCCCTGCGGGATGTCGCCGAGCCGGCGCGACGCGCCGTCATCGGTCTCCACTGTGGATGTCACGGACCGGACGACACCGCCGCCCAGCCCTTGCAACGATCGGCCCAGCAGTTCCCACGCCCGCAGCAGCGTCTCCTCGTAGCCCCGGTAGTGCTTCTCGAAGGCGGCGCCGATGTCGTCGCGTCCCCACGGATGCTCCGCGCTCGCCGCCGCGATCGCGCCGCCTGCCTCCCTCCGGGCCGCGCCGATCGCCTCCCCCGCCAGGGCCAGGTCGACACCGCCCCGGCGGGCCCGGTCCGGGTCCAGCCAGATCTGCGCCTCGGTCACCGGATCACTCGCCGCGTGACATGACCGCGTCGGCGCGACCCAGCAGCGCGCCGAAGTCATGGGTACGCAGGAACTCCACCGACGGCGAGCCGGGTGGCAGGTAACCGGCGACCAGCTCCCGGGTGGCGTCGACGGCGGCGGCGGAGGCGCGCCCCACCGTGGCGGTGACCTTGCGGCCGAGCGCCTTGGCGTCCCGGTCCTGGAAGACCGAGGGGGTGAACTCGACGCTGATCAGCTCGCCCCGGGCCCCGACCACCGCGGTGACCTGGCCGTCCTCGGAGCGCTCGGTCACCCGTAGCTCGGCGAGCCGTGTCTGGAGTTCGTCCAGTCCGGACCGAAGCCGCTGGTACTGGCCGTACACCTCGTCGAACCGCGCGCGCAGCGCACGGTTGGCGTCCCGGTCCGCGTTCTCGGCCACCGCCACTCCCTCCGTCACCGTCGGTAGGGAAGACCATACCGGGCGCCACGGAATCCGTGGGGTCCGGTAGTTTCGGTCCGTGATCGAACGACAGCAGGCCGAACAACTCGCCGCCGTCTGGGCACGACGGGACTCCGAGCGCCTCGGGTTCCCCTGCACACCGGTGGTCGAGGAGTTCGACCTGGGCTACCTGATCACGTCCCGGGTCGCTCGGGAGGCCCGGGCGCTCCCCGGCGACCTGCCCGCGACCGTGGTGGACAAGGAGACCGGCGAGGTCTCCAGCTGGCCCCGCCTGCCGCTGCCGGCGGTGGCGCGGCTGTTCCGCCAGCGGCGGTCGCCGGCTCCGCGCGCGCCCCGTACGGTCGACCCGGCGATCCAGTTGCTGCGCGAGTTGACCCGGCTGCCGACGCCCGGCGCGGCCGCGCATCTCACCCTCGACGGCCGGATCCGGGTGGCCTACGGCGCGAAGGGTGAGGTCACCCTCAACCACCATCCGCTCGTCCAGTCCTACCTGGACCGACTGCTGGCCGGCCAACTGGTCCGTGGCGGCGAACGTCACGCCGAGATGATCGTCGTCTCCGACCTGCTGCACGAGCACGACAACCGTCGCGGCGCGGCGGGTCTCGCACCGCTGACCCTTGCGGATGCGCAGGCCTTGTGCGCAGGCGCGCGGATCGAGTTCTTCCGGATCCGGGAGGCCGGCGACCCGGCGGGGGGATCAGCCGAGCTGCCGTGTGACTCATGCGTCAACTTTCTGGTGCATTTCAACGCGCTGCCCTGGTCCGACCTGGCCTATACCGAGGCGTGGCACCCGCAACCCACGCCGGCCATCGAGCCGGGCCGCTTCCCCGAGGAGGTGGCCGTTGCCCTGATGGAGGCCGGCTGGGAGGACAGCATCTTCAACGAGGCGCTGGCCATGGGTGCGATCGCCGATACCCGGCAGATCGTCGGAAGGCACCATCACCATGAGCCGTTCCCCGCGGCCGAGCAGGTTCTGACCGCCTTTCCCGCGTTGCTGACCCGACGACGGGGTCCGGGGCAGCAGGTCTGGATCAGCCCTTTCACCACCAATCCGCTGCGCGCCGCGCACAGCGCCGACACGCTCGCCGATTTCGGCGCGGTCCTCGGCGTACGGCTGTTTCCGCTGGGCACCGAGCGCGGTGACAGCATCATCGCGGTCGACGAGCGGGGCCGGATCTTCGCGCTGGACCAGGCCGGCGAGTGGTTCCTGGGCGCGGACATCGACGCCGCCCTGACCACCCTCCTGCTCGGCCGGGAACCCGCGCGGGTACGCGACGACGGCACCTGGTGAGCGGCGGTCAGGAGCCGAGCTGGCGCGCCGCGTCCTGGTAGAACGAGACGGCCTCGGCCAGTGGCACCGCCATGCGGGAGACCACCGAGAGGTCCTTGCCCTCGCGGGTGAACGGCGGCGGCCAGACGCTGAACGCCTGGTCGGGCGCGAGGCCCGCGACCTCCGACTCCCAGCCCGGCCAGCGCAGGGTCTCGTAGAAGGCGGGGAGGGAGCCGGCGAGGACGGCGTACAGCCAATCCGCGTACCCCTGCTCCAGGTCGAGCCAGCCCAGGTCGTCGGGGCCGAAGTAGTGGACGGTGGGCCGCGCCCCCGGTTGAGCCTGCGTCCAGACGAACTGGCCGCCCAGCACGTCGTAGCCGATGGTCACCAGACCGCGCGCCGGGTCGGATTCAGCGGGCACATCGGGCAGGCCGCCGTGCCCGCTGCCGAGCACCCGCAGCCAGCCGTGGTCGACCAGCAGCCCGCCGGTGTTGGCGACGACCGCGCCGAGCCACGACCGGGTGGTGATCTCCAGGGCCGCCAGACACCCGGCGGCTCGCGTCGGGTCGGCCGGCAGCACCTCGACCGGATACGGCGCGGCCGTTACCGCCGCGGCCACCTCGGGCCATGCCGACTCGTCCACCGGCTCAGCCTGCCATCCCCGGCGACGCGCTACAGCGCCACCCCGGTGAGCACCATGACCCGCGGCTCGGTGTAGTCCTCCATGGCGCTGCGCAGCCCTTCCCGGCCGACGCCGGAGCCCTTCACCCCGCCGTACGGCATCTGGTCGGCCCGGTACGAGGGCACGTCGCCCACGATCACCCCGCCGACCTCGAGGGTCCGGGCGGCGTCGAACGCGACGTCCAGCCGGTGGGTGAACACGCCGGCCTGCAGCCCGTACGCGGAGTCGTTGACCGCGGCGAACGCGGCCCGGTCGTCCGTGACCGGGGCGACCACCAGCACCGGCCCGAAGACCTCCTCGCGGCAGACCCGGGCGGACGAGGGCACCCGGGACAGGACGGTGGGCGGGTAGTTGGCGCCGTCCCGGCGCCCGCCGATCTCGATGGTGGCCCCGGCGGTGACCGCCTCGTCCACCCATTCCTCGACCCGTCGCGCGGCGTCCTCGGAGATCAGCGGCCCGACGTCGGTGAGGTCGGAGGTCGGGTCGCCGGTACGCAGTTCCTGCACGGCGGCGACCAGCCGGGGCAGGAAGCCGTCGTAGATCCACTCGTGGATGTAGACCCGCTGCACGGCGATGCAGGACTGCCCGGCCTGGTAGTTGGCGAAGGTGGCGATCCGGTGCGCGGCGAAGGTCAGGTCCGCGTCGGAGTTCCAGTCTTCGCAGATCACCGCCGCGGCGTTGCCCCCCAGTTCCAAGGTCACGTGCTTCTCGGGCGCGGCGCGGCGGATGGCGGCGCCGACCGGCCCGGAGCCGGTGAACGACACCACCGGCAGCCGGGGGTCGGCGACCAGTTCGGCGGCGCGCTCGTTGGGCAGCGGCAGCACCGAGAACATCCCCTCGGGCAGCGCGGTCTCGGCCAGGAGCTCACCGAGCAGCAGCGCGGAGAGCGGGGTGGCGGGGGCGGGCTTGACCACGATCGGCGCGCCGACGGCGAGGGCGGGGGCGACCTTGTGCGCGATGAGGTTCAGCGGGAAGTTGAACGGCGCGATGCCCAGCACCGGGCCGCGTGGCACGCGCCGGACCAGGGCGATCCGTCCGGTGGCCGCCGGGTCGGTGTCCAGGCGTTGCAGTTCGCCGGACAAGCGCCGGGCCTCCTCGGCGGCCCAGCGGAAGGTGGAGACGGCCCGCCCCACCTCCGCCTTCGCCCACTTGATCGGCTTGCCGTTCTCGGCGGTGATGAGGGCGGCTGCCTCGTCCGTCCGTTCGGCGAGGCGCCGGGAGACGTGGTCCAGCGCCGCCGCGCGGGCGTGCGCGGGCAGGGCCGCGGCCGCCGCGGCCACCCCGGCGGCTGCCGCGACGGCGGCTTCGACCTGCTCCGGCGTGGCGAGGGTGGTACGCCCCACCGTCCGGCCGTCGTACGGGTGGGTGACGGTCAGCTCGCCCGCGCCATGGGCGGGGCGGCCGGCGACATAGAAGGCTCTCGGCTCCACGATCGGCAGCGTAGTCCACCCGGGTTCGCGCGGAAACAGTTGCTCAAACCCTTGTCTGCCGCGAATTCAGTGGCCAAGATGGCAGTCAGATTGCGATAACCTCCGCCGACCTTCCCCCGGCCACCCTTCGGAGACTTCTGATGAGCGATCGGCAACAGCTGCGCAACTTCGTCAACGGCGAGTACGTCGACCCGGTGGACGGCGGCTACGCCGACCTGATCGACCCGTGCACCGGCGAGGTCTTCGCCCAGGCGCCGGTCTCCGGGTCGGCGGACGTGGACCTGGCCATGAAGGCGGCCGCCGCCGCGTTCGAGACCTGGCGGGACGCCACCCCCGGGGAGCGGCAGAAGGCCCTGCTCAAGCTCGCGGACGCGGTGGAGGCCCGGGCCGCCGAACTGGTCGACGCCGAGGTCCGCAACACGGGCAAGCCGCGCCAGCTCACCGCGGACGAGGAACTGCCCCCGGCGGTGGACCAGTTCCGCTTCTTCGCCGGCGCGGCCCGCCTGCTGGAGGGCCGCTCGGCCGGCGAGTACCTGGCCGGGCACACCTCCTACGTGCGGCGCGAGCCGATCGGCGTCTGCGCGCAGGTCACGCCCTGGAACTACCCGCTCATGATGGCGGTCTGGAAGATCGCCCCGGCCCTCGCTGCCGGCAACACGGTGGTGCTCAAGCCGTCGGACACCACCCCGGTGTCGACGCTGCTGCTGGCCGAGATCGCCGCCGAGTTCCTCCCGCCGGGCGTGTTCAACGTGGTCTGCGGCGACCGGGACACCGGCCGGGCGCTGGTGTCGCACCCGACCCCGCAGTTCGTCTCGATCACCGGCTCGACCCGGGCCGGCATGGAGGTCGCCGCGGCGGCCGCCCCGGATCTCAAGCGGACCCACCTGGAGCTGGGCGGCAAGGCCCCGGTGGTGATCTTCGATGACGCGGACATCGCGGCGGCCGCGGAGGCCATCGCGGTGGGCGGCTACTTCAACGCCGGGCAGGACTGCACGGCCGCCACCCGAGTCCTGGCCGGCCCGGGCATCCACGACGACTTCGTGGCCGCCCTCGCCGAGCAGGCCCGGAACACGAAGACCGGCGCCCCGGACGACGAGGACGTGCTCTACGGCCCGCTGAACAACGCCAACCAGCTGGCCCGGGTACGCGGTTTCGTGGACCGGCTGCCGGACCACGCGCGCGTCGAGACCGGCGGCTCCCAGCTCGGCGAGCGCGGCTACTTCTACGCCCCGACCGTCGTGTCGGGCGTCCGGCAGGCCGACGAGATCATCCAGGACGAGGTGTTCGGCCCGGTCATCACCGTGCAGCGCTTCTCCGCTGAGGACGAGGCGGTGCGCTGGGCCAACGGCGTGGACTACGGCCTCTCCGCCTCGGTGTGGACGAAGGACCACGGCCGGGCCATGCGGATGACCCGCCGGCTCGACTTCGGCTGCGTCTGGGTGAACACGCACATCCCGTTCGTCTCGGAGATGCCGCACGGCGGCTTCAAGCACTCCGGACACGGCAAGGACCTCTCGGTCTACAGCCTGGAGGACTACACCCGGATCAAGCACGTCATGCACAACATCGAGGGCTGACCCATGGCGTCGTCGGACGAGTTGCACAAGCGCCGCGGGGCCGCGGTCGCCCGGGGCGTGGGCAGCACCATCAGCGCGTACGTCGACCACGCCGGCGGCGGCACCATCACCGACGTCGACGGGCGCGAGTGGATCGACTTCGCCGCCGGCATCGCGGTGGCCAACGTCGGCAACTCCGCCCCGAAGGTGGTCGAGGCGGTGCGGGCGCAGGTGGAGCGCTTCACCCACACCTGCTTCATGGTCGCGCCGTACGAGTCGTACGTGGCGGTCTGTGAGCAGCTCAACGCGCTGACCCCGGGCGGTTTCGAGAAGCGCTCGGCGCTGTTCAACTCGGGCGCCGAGGCGGTGGAGAACGCCGTGAAGATCGCCCGGCACGCCACCGGGCGGCCGGCGGTGGTGGTGTTCGACCACGCGTACCACGGCCGGACCAACCTGACCATGGCGTTGACCGCGAAGAACATGCCGTACAAGCACCGGTTCGGGCCGTTCGCCGGGGAGATCTACCGGGTGCCGATGTCGTACCCGCTGCGCGACGGTGGCCTCGACGGGGCGACCGCGGCGGCCCGGGCGATCGAGCTGGTGGAGAAGCAGGTCGGCGCGGCGAACGTGGCGGCGCTGCTGATCGAGCCGATCCAGGGCGAGGGCGGTTTCGTGGTACCGGCGGAGGGGTTCCTGCCGGCGCTGCGCGAGTGGGCGACGGCCACCGGGGTGGTCTTCGTCGCCGACGAGATCCAGACCGGGTTCTGCCGGACCGGCGACTGGTTCGCCTGCCAGCACGAGGGCGTCGAGCCGGACCTGATCACGCTGGCCAAGGGGATCGCCGGCGGCCTGCCGCTGGCCGCCGTCACGGGCCGGGCCGAGCTGATGGACGCGGTGCACGTCGGCGGTCTGGGCGGCACGTACGGCGGCAACCCGATCGCCTGCGCGGCCGCGCTGGCCGCGATCGAGACCATGCGCGAGCTGGACCTGGCCGCCGCCGCCCGGCGGATCGGCGCGATCATGGCGGACCGGCTGCGCGCGATCGCCGCCCGCGACCCGCGGATCGCCGAGGTGCGCGGCCGGGGGGCGATGCTCGCCGTGGAGATCGTGCAGCCGGGCACCCTGACCCCGGACCCGGCCGCCACGGCGGCGGTCTCGGCGGCCTGCCACGCCGCCGGCCTGCTCACCCTCACCTGCGGCACGTACGGCAACGTGCTGCGCTTCCTGCCGCCACTGGTCATCTCCGACGACGAACTGGCGCGGGGTCTGGACATCCTGGATGCGGCCTTCGGCTGATCGACGGTCGGCCGCGCCGGTGATCCGCCGTGATCGATCAGGTCAGGCGGGACAGCAGCGCGGCCACCTCGTCGGCGAGCGCGGCGTCGGGCGTACCGGGTCGGGAGAAGGCCGATTCGACGGTGGCCGAGAGCAGTCGCGCCCGCTCGTCACGCGTACCCGTTGAACCGACCGTGCGCTCGGCGTAGATGAAGCCCTCGAACACGGACTGGAAGGCGTAGGTCAGCTCCGGCGTGGACAGATCCGTGCGCACCAGGCCTCGCTCGGCCAGCACATCCAGGTAGGAGGCCATCACCGCATGGTGCCGGGCGCCGTCGTGGTCGACCTCTGAGCCGACGAGCTTGCCCCACATCTGCGCGTCGCCGATCACCCTGCCGTACAGCAGTGGGCGGCCCAGGATCGTCAGGAAGAACTCCGCGGCGAATCGGTGCAGCAGCGCGACGGCAGGGTCGGCGTGCAGGGTTGCCACCATGTCGGCGACCGCGTTCCGTACCTCGCGGGCGAACACGGCGACGAACAGCTCTTCACGCGTCTTCCAGTGCAGGTAGACGGTGCCCTTGCCGATGCCCGCAGCGCCGGCGACGTCGTCGACGGTGACCCGGCGGTAGCCGTGACGGACCAGCATGTCGCCGGCGACGTCGAGGATCTTCGTCTCACGGTCGGTGCGTCCGGTCACGCCAGCACTCTAACAATTGACCAGATGTCGAATTTGGTCATACAGTCAAAGCATGACGGCGAAGACCGTACTCATCTCCGGCGCCGGCGTGGCCGGCCCGACCGTCGCGTACTGGCTCGCCCGCAACGGATTCACGCCGACGATCGTCGAGCGCGCCGCCGGACAGCGCTCCAGCGGCAATCCCGTCGACGTACGCGGACCGGCGTTCCCCATCGCCGAGACGATGGGCCTGCTGCCCCGGCTGCGGGCAGCCGCTACGACGACCGCCGGCCTCGCCTTCGTCAACGCGCAGGGACGGCGCAAGAGCCGCGTCGACCTGTCAGTCAGCCGGGCCACCGAGGTCGAGATACCTCGGGCCGACCTGGCCGCGATCATCACTGACGCTGTGGCCGAGATCGCGGAACTCGTCTACGGCGACTCCATCTCAGGCCTCACCCAGGACGGCAGCGGTGTCGACGCCACCTTCGAACGGGGTGCGCCGCGCCGGTTCGACCTGGTCATCGGCGCCGACGGACAGCACTCAACGGTCCGGAGGCTCGCCTGGGGACCGGAGACGGACTTCGTCAGGCACCGCGGGCTCCACGTGGCCACCCTGCCCGTCGAGCGCGAGCTCAACCCGACCAACGACGTGCTGCTCTACGGCATGCCCGGCCGCCTCGCCTCCGTCCATCCGGTGCGCGGCGACGGTGCCATCGCCGCGTTCATCTGGCGTGGCAGACCCGTGCCCGGCTACGACCACCGCGACACGGCCCAGCACAAGCGCATCGTCGAGCAGGCGTACGCCGGCGGCGGTTGGATCGTGCCCGAGCTGATCGAGCGGGTACGCGATGCCGGAGACCTCTACTACGACGCCGTCAGCCAGGTGAGCCTCGACACCTGGTCCCGGGGGCGCATAGGGCTGCTCGGCGACGCCGCGTCCTCGGTGTCACTGTTCGGCGAGGGATCGAGCCTGGCGATGGCGGGGGCGTACACGCTCGCACGGACGCTGGCCGAGCACCGCCACGACCTCGGACGGGGCCTGAAGGCCTACGAGTACGAGCACCGCAAGCTCGTTGCACCAAGGCAGAACGGGTTCGCCAGGGCCGCGACGCTCCTGGTGCCGGCCACCCGATTCGGCGTGGCCCTGCGCGACAACGGCGCCCGCCTGGTCGCGGGCTGGCAGCGGCTGAAGGCCGGCGCACGATAGGTCGACGACACCGCCGCTGAAGGCTCTCCGACACGCCCGATCGCCACAGGGGTCCCAACCGCCACCATCCTGTCCTATAGTCCTACTGTCGTAGGACAATAGAAGGGCCCCTCGTGATCGAGTTCGTATTGGACGGCCGGTCCAAGGTGAACACCTATGTGCAGCTGATCCAGCAGGTCAAACAGGCCCTGCGGGTGGGGCTGCTGACGCCGGGCGACCAGTTGCCGAAGGTCCGCGACGTCGCGCAGTCGCTGGCCATCAACCCCAACACGGTGCTGAAGGCGTACCGCGAGCTGGAGATCGAGGGTCTGGTCGAGGGACGCCCCGGCGTCGGCACCTTCGTCCGCCGGACCCTCGCCGGCTCAGCGCTGGCCGATCAGACCGAGCTTCGCGACGAGCTGGTCGCCTGGCTGCACCGCGCCCGGGCCGCCGGGCTCACCCCGGAAGACGTCACCGCCCTGGTCGAGACCACCATGCGGGCCGGCACGACGAGCGCCGAACCCGCCTCAGCAGGATGAGAGGACAGCCGATGGACATCGCGCTCGAGGCCGAGCAGCTTGGCAAACGGTACGGAAGAACCTGGGCGCTGCGGGACTGCTCGCTGCGTCTGCCCGCCGGGCGGATCGCCGCCCTGGTCGGCCCCAACGGCGCCGGCAAGAGCACGCTGCTGCACCTCTCGGTCGGGCTGCTGCGGCCGGACGCCGGCGCGGTACGGATCTTCGGCGAAGCGCCCTACGCCAACCCGTCGGTGCTGCCCGACATCGGCTTCGTCGCCCAGGACACCCCGCTCTACCGGGACTTCACCGCGGCCGAGCTGGTGGAGCTGGGCCGCCGGATGAACAAGCGCTGGGACGGGGCACTCGCCCGCAACCGGCTGGCCCAGCTCGGCATCCCGCCGAAGCTGCCCGTCGGCAAGCTGTCCGGCGGCCAGCGGGCGCAGGTCGCGCTGGCGCTCGCCCTCGCGAAGCGGCCCCGGCTGCTGCTCCTGGACGAACCGGTCGCCAGCCTCGATCCGCTGGCGCGCCGCGAGTTCCTGCAGTCGCTGATGGGCAGCGTCGCCGACTCGGAGACGACCGTGCTGCTCTCCTCGCACCTGCTGGCCGACCTGGAACGGGTCTGCGACTACCTGGTCGTGCTGCAGGCCGCCCGGGTGCATCTGGTCGGCGGGGTTGACGATCTGGTCGCCGCACACCGGCAGCTGGTCGGGCCCCGGCACGGCGGCGAACCGATCAAGGGCGTGGCGGCCGTGGTCCGGGCCAGCCACACCGCTCGCCAGTCGACCCTGCTGGTCCGGACCGACGGCGACATCACCGATCCGGAGTGGGCGGTGCACGACGTGACACTGGAGGACCTCGTGCTGGCCTACCTCGCCGACGGCGAGACCACCACGAGCCACGCGGCCTGGGAGGTGCCGGCATGATCTGGCTGGCCTGGCGGCAACACCGCAAGCAGCTGCTCTTCACCCTGATCGGCTTCGCCGCGCTCGCCGCCCTGATGATCCCGATCGGCCTGTCGATGCGGCACAGCTTCACCGAGCTCGGGCTGCCGAACTGCGTCACCCAGCTGGCGCGTCCGGACGTCGACCCGATCACCGCGAACGGCTGTGAGTCCGCGTTCCGCCAGTTCAGCAACCGCTACGCGAGTTTGAACCTGGTGGCGGTCCTGCTCATCACCCTGCCGGCGCTGGTCGGTCTGTTCTGGGGCGCCCCGCTGGTCGCCCGGGAGGTGGAGCACGGCACGCACCGGTTCGCCTGGACGCAGGGCGTCGGCCGGACGCGGTGGGCCCTGGTGAAGTTCGGCCTGGTCGTCGCGGTCACGGTGACCCTGGCCATCGGCTACGGACTGGGCATGGCCTGGTGGGTCAGCCCGCTGACCGAGGCCGCGCGTGAGGGGCGCCTCGGCGTCATCGTCTTCGACCTGCAGGGCATCGCCCCGATCGGCTACACCCTCTTCGCGGTGGCGCTCGGCATCTTCGCCGGCACCCTCTGGCGCCGGATGCTGCCCGCCATGGGCGTCACCCTGGCCGCGTTCATCGGCGTTCGGGCGGCGGTGGCGATCCTGGCCAGGCCGCACTACCAGCCCGCCCGCACCCGCACCTTCCCGATCGAAGGGGCCGATCTGCCGCGGGAGTCCAGGGGCGACTGGCTCCTCGCCAGCGGCGTGCGCAACCCCGACGGGAAGATGGTGTCGGCCGACACCCGGATCATGTGCCCGCCGGGCGCCAAGGCACCGGACGGCGGCCGCTGCGGGGCCGAGCTCGGTGCCCAACCCGGCGCCTACAACTGGGAGCTCTACCAGCCGGCGGACCGGTTCTGGCTGTTCCAGTGGATCGAGACCGGCATCTTCGTCGCCCTGGCCGCGCTCCTGCTCTACCTCGCCGTACGCCGGCTCCGCCGGATCGCCTGAGCGGCCCGGCCCGGTGGAACGCCACGGCGCAGCCGCCCTGGCGTTCCACCGGCGCGCCACGGGGAACGGTCAGCGCAGCAGCTCCACCGTGTTGCGCCGGACCAGGTTCTTGCCGGGCTCCCGGATCAGGTCCATGGCCGCCGCGTTGAGCAGCACACAACTGCCCGACGGACCGGTCACCGTGACCGTCGCGACCTTGCCGTTGTCCAGGTTGGTCACCCGCAGCCGGGTACCCGCCGGGAACCGGTCGCTGGTCGCCGCCGGCGCGCCAGCCCCCGCCGAGAAGGTGATCGCCCCGGTGCAAACGCTGCCGGCCGCCGGCGGGCGGGCCGGCGGCTGGGCGTTGCCCGGGCGGACGTCCGGCCCGGCCGGGGCGCCGCCGCCCGGACGACCCGCCCCGCCGGCCGCCGCACCGTCCAGGCGTTCCACCACGTTGCGCCGGATCACGTTCTTGCCCGGCTCGCGGACCAGGTCCATGGCGGCCGCGTTGAGCAGCACGCAGCTACCCGACGGGCCGGTCACCGGGACGGTCGCGACCTTGCCGTTGTCCAGGTTGGTCACCCGCAGCCGGGTACCCACCGGGAACCGGTCGCTGGTCGCCGCCGGCGCGCCACCCTCCGCCGAGAAGGTCACCGGCCCCGCGCAGGCCGACCGCGCGGGCGGGGCGGTCTCCGCGAACCCCATCCCGGTACCCACCGCGACGACCGCCGAGGCGGCCAGCGCCACCGTCGCCGCCAGCACGTGCCTGCGTTGCACCTTCACGTTGTCACTCCCGTCGTCCGGTGGTCTCGTTCGACGCCTGGTACGGACGGGACGGCCGGACCGTTCAGCCGGGTCGGCAGATCACAACGGACCGTAACGGGTGTGCGGCGCTCCGGTGAGCAACGCCCAGTACCGGTCGCCGTAGGACCAGTGCCACCACTCGGTCGGGTAGTTCACCAGCCCCGCCCCACTCAGCGCGGCCACCAGGACCTGCCGGTTCCGCCACGCGCTCACCGGGATGTGCCGGGCCGCGGTGAAGCAGGCGTCGGCGCTCGCCTCCGGGGTGGCGTCGAGCGCCGTGCCCATGTCCAGCTCGACGCCGTCGGCGTCACAGAGGGTGAGGTCCACGGCCCCGCCGGTGCTGTGCGGCGCCACCTCGACCGGCGAGACGAACTTGGTGGTCTCCCGGTGCAGCCGCTCGGGCGACCAGTCCGGATAGCGCCGGCGCAACTCGTCCCGGTAGCCGGTGAAGATGTCCAGCTGCGACCGGTACGGCCGGTATCCCTCGACGACGAGCAGGCGCAGGCCGTCCGGCAGCGCGCGCTGCGCGGCCAGCAACCGGTCCGCGACCCCGCGCCGCACCCGGGCGTACGCCCCGGCGGGGTCCGCGGCCCGGCCGTCCAGCCGCAGCTCCGGCAGGTCCCGCAGGTCGACCAGCGGGTCGCCGTCGTCCCGGCTGGACACCGCGGCGACCCGGGGATCGGAGAGCAGGATCATGCCGCACCGCCGTCGGGGCGTACGCCCGGGCGGGCCGCGTGCCGCGCGAAGGCGAGCGCGACCAGGCGGTCCACCACCTCGGGGTAGTCGACGCCGGACGCCGCCCACACCTTCGGGTACATGGAGTGCGCCGTGAAGCCGGGCAGCGTGTTCAGCTCGTTGACGAACACCTCGCCGGCCGTCTCGTCGTAGAGGAAATCGACCCGGGCCAGGCCCCAGCCGCCGATCGCCGTGAAGGCCCGCACCGACAGGTCGCGGATCCGCTCGGTGATCTCGGCGGGCAGCGGCGCCGGCACGATCATCGGATCGGCGTCGCCGAAGTACTTCTGCCGGTAGTCGAACCAGCCGCCCTCGACCCTGACCTCGCCGACCGCCGACGCCTCCGGACGCCAGCCACCCAGCACGCCGCACTCCAACTCGCGGCCGGTCACCCCCTGCTCGACCAGCACCACCTGGTCGTGCCGGAACGCCTCCTCGACCGCCGCCACCAGGTCGTCGCCCTCGGCCACCCGGGAGATCCCGATCGAGGAACCCATCCGGGCCGGCTTGACGAACAGCGGCCACCGCAGCCCGACGACCAGCTTCTCCGGGTCCTGCGCGGCCCGCCAGGTCGCGGCGTCGAACCAGACGTGCGGGGTGGTGGGCACGCCCTCGGCCCGCAGCGCCCGCTTCATCGCCACCTTGTCCATCCCGACGGCGGAGGCGAGGATGCCGCACCCGACGTACGGCACGCCGAGCGATTCGAGCAGCCCCTGCACCACGCCGTCCTCGCCGTACGGGCCGTGCAGCACCGGGAAGGCCACGTCCAGCTCGGCGTACCGGCTGGTCGGGGCATCGGCGGCGGTGACCGCGGCGGTGCCGGCACGGCTCCCCCGGCGCAGCTCGACGGGCGGCCCGGTCACCGGCAGCCGGTCGTCGATGGCCCGCCCGGCGGCCACGCTCGCGAGGTGCCGCGCCAGCACCGGCTCCGGCACCAGCCGCAGCGTCCCGTCGCGGTCGATCCCGAGCGCGACCACCCGGTGCCCCCGCTCGGTCAGGGCCCGGGCCACGCCGAGCGCCGAGGCGCAGGAGACCTCGTGCTCCGCCGAGGGGCCACCGAACAGGACACCGATCCGTACCGCAGCGCTCACGCCGCCACCCCTTCCACACGTGCCAGGTCGGCGACGGCTCCGGCCGCCAACCGGGCGACCAGTTCCGCCTCGACGTTGCCGCCGGTCAGCACCACGCCGACCGTCCGGTACCGGCCGCCCTCAGGGCCGGCGGCCAGCCGCAGCGCGCCGGCCAGCCCGGCCGCGCCGGACGGCTCGACGAGCACCTTCAGCTCCAGCAGCAGCAGCCGGAACGCCTCGGCGATCGCGTCGTCGTCGACCCGGACGACGCCCCGGACGGCGTCCCGCGCCACCGCGAACGGCAGGTCTCCGACGCAGCCCGGACGGAGCCCGTCGGCGATGGTGGCCGCCGGCACGACCGGGATGGGCCGTCCGGCGGCAAGGCTGCGGGCCAGCGAGTCGCAGCCGACCGGCTCGACGCCGTACACCTCGATCGGGGTGCCGGCGGCGGCCAGGCAGGCCCCGGCGACGCCGCCGCCCCCGCCCACCGGCACCACGAGCGCGTCCAGCGGGGTGCCGACGCGCGCCGCCTCCTCGATCAGCTCCAGGCTGGCGCTGCCCTGCCCGGCCACCACGTCCGGGTGGTCGTACGCGTCGACCAGCGGGTGACCGGCGGTCTCGGCGACCTGGCGGGCGGCGGCCAGCCGCTCCTCGACGGTGGTGCCGGCCAGGACGACCCGCGCCCCGGCCGCCCGGGCCCGGGCCACCTTCACCGGCGCGGCGTCGACCGGCAGCACCACGGTCGCGGCCAGGCCGTGCCGGCGGGCCGCCAGGGCCACCGCCACCGCGTGGTTGCCGGTGCTCTGCGCGACCACCCCGTGCTGGCCGGCCGCGGCGAGCCGGCCCACCGCGAGCATCGCGCCGCGCATCTTGTAGGAGCCCCCGGTCTGGAGGTTCTCCGCCTTGAGCAGGATCCGGGCGCCGGCCAGCCGGTCGATCGCCGGGCTGTTCAGCACGGGGGTACGCACCACCCGGCCGGACAGCCACCGGGCGGCCTCCTCGACGCTGGCCCGGTCCGGCAGGACCGGGGCGTGGCTGCGGGACATGGTCTCTCCTTCTGGGTTGTGGTTCTGGCCGGCGCGGCGCGGCAGGTCGAACAGCCAGTGCGCGCCGGCGGCGGTGAGCCCGCGGTGGACGGCCAGGCTGAGCGCCAGCACCACCGCGGTGAGCAGGACCGGATAGCCGACCGCCAGCAGCAGCCGCCCCGGGCCGTTCAGCTCGCCGACCGGGCCGGCGAGGAGCCGGTGCAGCAGCGCCAGCACCGGCATGTGGAGCACGTAGATCGGCAGCGTGCGGCGGCCGAGCCGGGCCAGCGCCGCACCGACCACCGGAAGCTGGGCCAGCCGGGCCGCCGCGGTGAGGCCGAACGCCACCGCGACGGCCGACACCAGCAGCCGGACTCCCGGCCAGCCCGCCGCCCCGGCCAGCGCCGTACCGGCCAGCGCGGCGGCGTACGCGGCGCCGACCCCGGCGAGCCGGCGCGCGGTGGCGGCCGCCGCCCAGCGCTGGAGGTGTCCCCGCGCGTGCACGCCGGCCAGGAAGAACACCAGGTTCTGGTAGACCTGCCCGCGGTTGCCGGGACCGTCCAGCAGGCCGGTCGCCGCGAGCGCGGAGAGCGCGCCCGCGCCGGCCAGCAGCACCGCCGGGTGGACCCGGCGCAGTGCCTTGGCCAGCGCGAAGTAGAGGGCCAGGGCGTACAGGTACCACAGGTTGGAGGGGGTGACGGTGAGCTGGGCGAGCAGGCCGCCGAGGCTGGTGGCCCGGTCGGTGGGGAAGCCCGGTGCGAGGGCCAGCAGGGCGGTGTGGATGAGCAGCCAGGTGGCGTAGAGGTAGAGGTTGCGGGCGATCCGGGGGCGGGCGGCGACCCGCCACGGCCGGGCCACGGCGTGCGCCGCGAAGATCCCGGAGATGGTGAAGAAGAGCGGCATCCGCAGCGGGAGCAGTTGCTCGCCGAACAGCCCCCAGGCCCCCGGCAGCGGCAGGTCGAGCCGCCAGTCGATCTGCAGGTAGTGCTTGACGATGACGTGCCAGAGCACCACGAGGATGATGCAGGCACCCTTGGCCACGTCGGCCCAGCGCACCCGGCCGGCCGGCGGCCCGGACTGATCGGTACGGGTCGGCACCGCGGTCTCCTCTCCCGGCGTCGCACGCCGTCGGTTGTTTCGGGGCAGGGGTCATCGCGGGAGGCCGCGTCGGCGGCTCCCGGGGGTGGTACGGGATGGGTCAGGTCAGGGCGGGTAGCTGGACGTCGACCCGCAGGCCACCGTCCTCGCCCGGCCGGGCGGCGATGATGCCGCCGTGCGCCTGGGTGATCGAGCGGGCGATGGCCAGGCCGAGCCCGGCCCCGCCGCCCTGGTTGGTCCGGTCCCGGGCCAGGCGCCGGAACGGTTCGAAGAGCCCGGCGACCGCCTCGCCCGGCACGGCCTGGCCGGTGTTGACCACGGTCAGCGCCGGGTTCCCGCCGACCGTGACGGTGAGCCGGCCGCCCGGCCGGTTGTACTTGATCGCGTTCTCGACCAGGTTGGTGACCAGGCGTTCCAGCAGCACCCGCTCGCCCGGCACGAGTCGCGGCGTCAGCTGGCTCTCCACCGTGACCCCGACCTCGGCCGCCCGGTCGGCGTACACGGCCAGCACGGTGGCGACGATCTCGTCGAGGCGCTGCGGGGTGGAGGAGCGCAGCCCCTGGTCGCTCTCGCTGAGCGCGAGCAGCCCTTCGATGAGCCGCTCGTTGCGCTCGTTGGTGGCCAGCAGCTGGGCGGTGAGCAGGTCGAGCTGCTCGGCGGTGAGCGACTGGGCCATGCCCACCTCGATCAGGGTCCGCTGCACCGCCAGCGGCGTACGCAGCTCGTGCGAGGCGTTCGCGGCGAACCGCCGCTGCCCCTCGTAGCCGGCGGTGACCCGGTCCATCATGTCGTCGATCGCGCGGGAGAGCCGGGCCAGCTCGTCCCGGCCGCCGCGCCGGATCCGGTAGCCGAGGTTCTGCGGGCCGAGGTTGGCGATCGGGCCGGCGAGGTCGCCCACCGGGCGCAGGCACCAGCGGGCCGCCGCCCACACCGCGACACCCCCGGCCGCCAGCACCGCCAACTCGGTGAGCAGGGGCAGCAGCGGCACGAACGGGCGGGCCGGCTCGCAGACCGCGCCGATGGTGGCCACACCGCAGAACCGCTGGATCCGCCACCACAGCAGTCCGAGCAGCCACTTGAGCACGTTGGGCAGCAGGAAGCCGGCGAGCAGGGCGAGCACCCCGACCAGTAGGACCCGGCGACGGGGGCTCACGCCGGCTCGCCGATCCGGTAACCGGCCTTCGGCACGGTGTGGATGACGGAGGGCGCGCCGAGCTTCTTGCGCAACGTCATCACGGTGACCCGGACCGCGTTGGTGAACGGGTCGGCGAACTCGTCCCAGGCCTGTTCGAGCAGCTCCTCGGCGCTGACCACGCCGCCAGCGGCCCGCATCAGCACGTGCAGGACGGCGAACTCCTTGGGGCTCAGGCTCAGCGGTCGCCCGTCCCGGGTGACGGTGTGCCGGGCCACGTCAAGCACCACCCCGTGCCGCTCCAGCACCGGGGGCACCGCCGGGGCGGACCGCCGGCCCAGCGCCTGCACCCGGGCCACCAGTTCGGCGAAGGCGAACGGCTTGGTCAGGTAGTCGTCGGCGCCGAGCCCGAGACCCGCCACCCGGTCCCGGATCCCGGCCGCCGCGGTGAGCAGCAGCACCCGGGTGCCCGCGGCGGAGCCGGCGAGGCTGCGGCAGACCTCGTCGCCGGTGGCCCCGGGCATGTCCCGGTCCAGCACGGCCACGTCGTACCGGTTGACCCCGATCCGTTCCAGCGCGCCGTCGCCGTCGTAGCAGACGTCGACCGCCATCGAGAACCGACGCAGCCCTTCGGCGACCGTGTCCGCCAGCAACCGCTCGTCGTCCGCCACCAGTACCCGCACCGCGCTCCGCTCCCCCGTGCTCCTCGTCCGTCCCACCTACGGTCCCAGGCCGGAGATAAGGGTTCCGTAAGCGCCGCCGCAGCCATCCTCCACTCCACCGGGGCCGGAACAACCGCAGCTCGCAAAGGGTGTCACCCGATGCGCCGGGTTGCGGCGTTCGTCCCGCCCGCGGCGACCCGCGCGAGCCCCGTGGGTGAGCCGGATCACGCCCGGCCGGACCAGGGTCCGGGATTCGCGATGGGCCGGGCCCGGCGCGGGTTGGCGATCAGAGGTGAGCTGGGTCACCATGGGCGCGAGGAGGTCGCCGATGACCGACCCGTGGCTCGCCCTGGAGTTCGGCGCCGATCCGGCGGAGCGGATCGCGCAGGTCGGCGCCGCCCACGAAGCGTTCCTCACCGCCGGCACCACCCCCGACCGGGTCCGCGACGTGGTCCGCCGGTCCTGGGAGCGGTCCGCGCTGCTCGACCCGGAGGCCACCGCCCCGGTCGACCTCGCCGACGACGCGCTGGAGAGCTACCGGGCCGGGCATCCGCTGGCCCGCGTGCTGCCGCTCTTCCGCGACCTGCTCGGCGGCATCGCCCAGGACGGCGCGCACCTCATGGCGGTCTGCGACGCGTACGGGCGGCTGCTCTGGGTGGAGGGGCACCCCGGGGTGCTCCGGCACGCCGAGCGGATGAACTTCGTGCCCGGCGCGCGCTGGGACGAGGCGCACGCCGGCACCAACGCCCCCGGCACCGCCCTGGCCGTCGACCACAGCGTGCAGATCTTCGCCACCGAGCACTTCGTCCGGCCGGTGCAGCGCTGGACCTGCGCCGCCGCGCCGATCCACGACCCGCTCAGCGGGCGGCTGCTCGGCGCCGTCGACATCACCGGGGGCGACCACCTGGCCACCCCGCAGAGCCTCGCCCTGGTCCGGGCCACCGCCCGCGCCGCCGAGGCGTTCCTGATGGCCGGCGCGGCACCCGCCGAGCCGGACGTGCTGCACGTCGCCGCCCTCGGCCGGGACGAGGCGCAGCTGCGCGTCGGCGGCCGGCGGATCCGGCTCGGCCGCCGGCACAGCGAACTGCTGGTGCTGCTGACCGAACACCCGGAGGGGCGCACCGGCGAGCAACTCGGCCTCGACCTGTACGGCGACGACCGGCTGCACCCGGTCACCCTGCGCGCCGAACTGTCCCGGCTGCGCCGGGCGCTCGGTGAGGAGGTCCTCGACTCCCGCCCGTACCGGCTGCGTCCGGCCGTGCGCGCCGACTTCCGTACCGTCACCGAGCTGCTGGAGCACGGCGACCCGGCGGGGGCGCTCCAGGCGTACGCCGGGCCCCTGCTGCCCGGGTCGGACGCGCCGGGAGTGGCGCGACTGCGCCGCCTGCTCGACGGCCAGCTCCGCGCGGCCGTGCTGGCCACCGCCGACGCGGGGCTGCTGGCGGACTGGACCGCCACGCCCGCCGGCGCCGGCGACCTCACCGCCTGGCAGGCCCTGGCGCGGGCGCTGCCGCCGGGTGCGCCGCGCCGGCCCCTCGCCCTCGTGCGGGCCCGCCAGCTCGCCCAGGAGTACGACCTGCCCCGCGCAACGTCGCTGCAACGTCCCCGAAACTAGCGTCGGCGCCGTCCACCCCTCACGGACGGCGGAGGTACCCATGACGCGCTACGACGCCCCCACCCACTGGCAGTCCCGCTACGACCACTTCATCGGCGGCGAGTACGTGAAACCGCACGGCGGCCGGTACTTCCAGAACCCCACCCCGGTCACCGGAGAAACCTTCTGCGAGGTGGCCCGCGGCACCGCCGAGGACGTCGAGAAGGCCCTCGACGCCGCGCACGGCGCCGCCGACGCCTGGGGTCGCACCCCGGTCGCCGAGCGCTCGCTGATCCTCAACCGGATCGCCGACCGGATGCAGGAGAACCTGGAGTCCCTGGCCGTCGCCGAGACCTGGGAGAACGGCAAGGCGGTACGCGAATCCCTGGCCGCCGACATTCCGCTCGCGATCGACCACTTCCGCTACTTTGCCGGCGCCATCCGGGCCCAGGAGGGCTCCCTCGGCGAGCTGGACGACGACACCGTGGCGTACCACTTCCACGAGCCGCTGGGCGTGGTCGGGCAGATCATCCCGTGGAACTTCCCGATCCTCATGGCGGTCTGGAAGCTCGCCCCGGCGCTCGCCGCCGGCAACGCCGTGGTGCTCAAGCCCGCCGAGCAGACGCCCGCCTCGATCCACTACCTGCTCTCGCTGGTCGGCGACCTGCTCCCGCCGGGCGTGGTCAACGTGGTCAACGGCTTCGGTGTCGAGGCGGGCAAGCCGCTGGCGTCCTCGCCCCGGGTGGCGAAGGTGGCGTTCACCGGCGAGACCACCACCGGGCGGCTGATCATGCAGTACGCCAGCGAGAACATCAAGCCGGTCACCCTGGAGCTGGGCGGCAAGAGCCCGAACATCTTCTTCGACGACGTCAGCGCCGCCTCCGACGACTTCCGGGACAAGGCGCTGGAGGGCTTCACCATGTTCGCCCTCAACCAGGGCGAGGTGTGCACCTGCCCGTCCCGGGCGCTGATCCAGCAGGGCCACTACGCCGACTTCCTCGCCGCGGCGGTGGCGCGTACCGAGGCGATCGTCGCCGGGCACCCGCTCGACACCGACACGATGATCGGTGCGCAGGCCTCCAACGACCAGCTGGAGAAGATCCTCTCCTACCTGGACATCGGGCGGCAGGAGGGTGCGCGCGTCCTGACCGGCGGTGAGCGGGCCGACCTGGGCGGCGAACTGTCCGGCGGCTACTACGTGCAGCCGACGATCTTCGAGGGCGACAACTCGATGCGGATCTTCCAGGAGGAGATCTTCGGCCCGGTGGTGTCGGTGGCCTCCTTCGCCGACCTGGACGACGCCGTGAAGATCGCCAACGACACCCTGTACGGGCTCGGGGCCGGCGTGTGGACCCGGGACCTGAACACCGCGTACCGGGCCGGGCGGGCGATCCAGGCCGGCCGGGTCTGGACCAACTGCTACCACGCCTACCCGGCGCACGCCGCGTTCGGCGGGTACAAGCAGTCCGGCATCGGCCGGGAGAACCACAAGATGATGCTGGAGCACTACCAGCAGACCAAGAACCTGCTGGTCAGCTACTCCCCCAAGAAGCTGGGCTTCTTCTGATGGGTGACCCGGTCACCCTGACCCCCGCGGCGGCCGACCTGATCCGGTCGCTGCGGGGGCAGCACGGCCCGCTGATGTTCCACCAGTCCGGCGGCTGCTGCGACGGCAGCGCCCCGATGTGCTATCCCGCCGGCGAGTTCCGCACCGGCGGATCGGACGTCCTGCTCGCGGCGCTCGCGGTCGACGGGGTGCCCGAGCCGGTCGAGTTCTGGATGTCCGCCGCCCAGTGGAAGCTGTGGAAGCACACCCGGCTCACGGTCGACGTGGTGCCGGGCTGCGGCAGCGGCTTCTCCCTGGAAGCCCCCGAGGGCGTCCGCTTCCTCATCCGTTCCCGACTGGCCTGACGGTCACCGGGGCGGGCCGGCTCTCGATACCGCCTGCCCCGGCCGGCCCGGCCCGCTCTGGCTGCCCCGGGGGAAGGTACCGGTCAGCCGAGGCTGAAGAGGACGTTGTCCAGCTGGCCGCGGAACTGGTCGTTGTTGGTCAGCCCCGTCCCCTTGGCCCCGATGTTCACGTTGGCGGTGCTGCTGATGTTCATGCCGGCCTTGTCATTGGTGTCCACCGGCTGGTTGTCCACCAGCAGGGTCAGCACGTTGCCCCGCCGCTTGCACTGGACGAACGTCCAGCCCTGGTCGGCGATCGAGGTGGGCGAGGTGAGCCGCACCTCGGCCGTCGTGCCGTCGGCCAACGTGCCCTTGATGCGGCAGCCCGGCACGCCGGCGTCCAGCTGGAGCTTCCACTGCGTCGGGTCGTTGAACACGCCCTTCTGCACCAGGTTCGCCCCGGTGGTCACCTGGGCCGAGGTCACCTTGGCCAGCGCGCTGACCGTGAAGTCCCCGCTGCCCGGGTTCAGGGCCGCCGCGTGCGGGACCTGGACAATGGCGCTGCCCGTGGCGGGGAAGGCGAGTGCCGGACTGCTGCCCGTACCGTTCGGCCGGGTCGCCCGCGAGATGCTGCCCCCGCCGTTCACCGCGATGCAACCGGAATCGCCCGGCGTGGCCACGTCGGCGAAGCATCCCGCCGTCCATGGCCCTGGCTCTACCTGGCCGGTGGGCGTGGCGTCGAAGTCGAGGCGCAACTGCTCGGTGGCGGCGTACGCGGGCGCGGTGTCCACCAGCGCGGCGGCCAGGGTGACGGCGCCCAGAGCGAGCGCGGACATGGTTCGACCCATGACAGGTCCTCCGAAGAGTGGTGCCGCGGTCCCCCGTATGGCCGCAGCGTCCCCACATGATCACCACACCCACCACGCCTGTCAATGCCCGCCGACAGGCGCAGGTCAGTCGTCGCAGCCGTACCCGTCGCCGTCCCGGTCCAGCCGGTAGATGTCGGTGCCGATGACACGAATCGGGCCGCTGACGTACGCCGGACCGTTGCCACCGCCGCCCGCACAGTCGACGTCGCTGGCGATCGGCACGCAGCCGCTGTAGTTCGGATCGCACCGCGACGTCCGTTTGGTTCCAACGGCGACGACCTGGGTGACCGGCCGCTTCGTGATCACCGAGCTGACCAGCCGCCGTCCGGTCGGCACCCCGTCGATGAGGGTGACCTCGTAGGTGAGGGTACGGACACCGTTGACGCCACGGGTCCGCACCACGCGCTTCCCCTCGGTCAGATCGGGGTCCTTGACCGTGCGGACCGCGTACCGAATCGACTGCCGCTCGGTCTCGGTCCGCGTCGCCACCGACGGCGACGGCGACGGCGCGGCCGTCGTGGCCTCCGGCGTCGGCTCAGTCGCGGTGGCGTCCTCGACGATCGGTGCCGCAGCGGGTCGTTCGTTCGCCTTCTTCGTCGTGGTGGTGCCGTCCTGCTGCGGATTCTCAGTGAACGCGCCGATGACGGCCATCCCCGAACAGCAGAGGAGGAAGACCGAGAGCAGGATTCCGCCGATGATGACGCCGGACCGCCCACCCGGGCTCAATCGAGCGAACCAACCGGGCCGCTTCGGCGGCGGAACGGGAGCGGGCCCGTAGGGCTGGCCGGGCATCGGGGAGGGCGAGGTGGTCACGATGCAGAGTCTGCTGCTCACGAACCGCTCTCGGATCCGCCGGACCTCTCCTCGTCCCCATCGGTCGTCGGGCTGAGGTGCACCACAGGAAGCCATCCAGACGCCGACGGTCGCCGGGACTGCCACCAACCGGCGATCCCACCTGGATGATCGCCGGAGCTGACCTCACCGGTCGGCGCGGCTGCGGCGCCCGGGGTCCATCGGCCCCTCAGGCGATCTGCCGGAGGTCGTCGCCGTAGTCGAAGATGATCCGCAGTTTTGCGCCGAGGGCGTTCGCGTACCGCGCGAGGGTGGCCACCTCGTTCACGTCGAGGTCGCCGTTCTCGATCTGGCTCACCCGGCCCGGCGTAACCCCCATCAGCTCCGCGACCTGGCGCTGGGTCAGACCCAACCGCTTCCGCTCCTCGGCCAGGTGGAAGGCGCTCACCCAGGCCTCGGTCCGAGCACGCTCCTGCGCGTAGGCGGCGTCGTCACCCCCGAGCTCGGCCCGTACCTCGTCCCAGTCATAGAATTCCGTCACCGCTCCCCCCTCCGCTCGCGCTCGTGGTCAAGCCACGTCTTGTAGGCGACCTCCGCCGACGGGATGCTCTGCTGATACCACCGGACCCAGTTCCCGGCCTTGTTACCGGCGACCAACAACACGGCCTGCGACCAGGGGTCGAAGACGAACAGGATGCGGATCGCCACGTCCCGGCCCGACCGGGGCCGGAGTTCCTTCAGGTTGTGAATACTGCTGCCGCGGAGTGTGTCAACGAGTGGCCGCCCGAGCCCGGGACCGACCTCGGCCAGCTTGTCCACGGCCACCCGTACGCTCTCGTAGGACTCCGGGTCGCTCCGCCGCAGCTCGCGCAACCACTGGCGGACTTCCCCGGTAACCCGGACCGACCAAGATCCTCCTACCACACCCACGCGTCAACTATAGCTCTAACTAAACCTGCTCAGCGGGAGTCGAGGAGGGGTTGGGTGGGGTTCCAGGGTGGGGCGCCGGCGGCGTCGCGGCGGCGGCGGGCGATCGCCGACAGGGCCTCCAGGACGACCCGGTTGCCGAGGAAGGCGGTGATGTCGGCGTGGTCGTACGGCGGGGCGACCTCGACCACGTCGACCCCGACCACGGGCAGTTCGTAGCAGCAGCGGCGGACGGCGTCCAGGAGCTGCCGGGAGGTCAGTCCGCCCGGTTCCGGGGTGCCGGTGCCGGGCGCCATGCCGGGGTCGACCACGTCCACGTCGACGGAGAGGAAGACGCCCTCGCACTCGTCGACCGCGATCCCGAACGCCTCGGTGAGGCAGGTGTCCAGCCCGCGCGCGACCACCTCGGTCATCTCGTACGAGCGCATCCGCTGCTGCGCCATCCAGGCCAGGGTCGGCGGGCCGGGCCAGTAGCCGCGCAGGCCGATCTGGAGGAAGCGGTCGCCGCGTACCGCGCCGGACTCGATGAGCCGGCGCATCGGCTGGCCGTGCCCGTGCAGCGAGCCGAACTCGATGTCCCCGGTGTCGGCGTGCGCGTCGAAGTGGACCAGCGACACCCGGCCGAGCCCGTGGTGCCGGGCCACTCCGGTGGCGTCGGGCAGGGCGATGGAGTGGTCGCCGCCGAGCACGATCGGGATCGCCCCGGCGGCGGCGACCGCGTGCACGGCGGTCTCCAGTGCGGCCAGCGACCGTTCGATGTCGCCGGAGAACATCTCCACGTCGCCCGCGTCGTACACGCGCAGGTCCCGCAGGCCGTCGACGCGCAGCGCCAGCGACGGGCGGGAGCCGTCGTGCGGCAGGTAGCAGGCCTGCCGGATGGCGGACGGGCCGAACCGGGTGCCGGGCCGGTGCGAGGTGCCGCCGTCGAAGGGCGCGCCGACGATCACCACGTCCGCGTCGGCGTAGGTGACCGGCTCCTCCAGGGTGCAGGGCGGTACGCCGAGGAAGGTGATGTCGGGGCCGTACATCGGGCCGTAGCGGGTCACCGTTCCTCCATCCCCCACGGCGAGCCGTAGGCGGTCAGCAGGTCGAGGAAGGGTAGCGGGGGCAGGGCCTCGGGGCCGAGCACCCCGCTGCCGGACCAGGCGCCGGTGGCCAGCAGTTCCAGGGCGACGACCGGGTTGACGGCGGTCTGCCAGACCACCGCCTGGTGGCCGTACTCCGCCATCGACCACTCGTTGTCGACCACGTGGTAGAGGTAGACCCGGCGGGGCCGGCCGTCCACGCCGGTGCCGGTCACGTACGTGCCGGCGCAGGTCTTGCCGCGCATCCGGTCGCCGAGGGTGGCCGGGTCGGGCAGGCAGGCGGCCACGACGTCGCGGGGCGCGACCGAGGCGCCGCCCACCCGCACCGGGGTGACCGCGTCGAGGCCGAGCTTGTGCAGCGTCTTCAGCACCTCGATGAACTCGTCGCCGAGGCCGTACTTGAAGGTGACCCGCTTCGCCTCGATCCAGCGCGGGATGAGCAGCACCTCCTCGTGCTCGACGTTGACGCACTCGACCGGGCCGATCCCGGCCGGGAACTCGAACACCTCCGGCTCGGAGAAGGGCGCCGTGGTGTACCAGCCGCGGCCGGCCTCCCAGACCACCGGCGGGTTCAGGCACTCCTCGATGGTGGTCCAGATGGAGAACGACGGCGCGAAGTCGTAGCCGTCGACGGTGAGGTTCGCCCCGTCGCGTACCCCGATCTCGTCGATCTCGGCGAAGAGTTCGTCGGCGGCGTAGCGGGCGAAGACGTCGGAGAGGCCGGGCTCCACGCCGATCCCGCAGAGCGCCAGCCGGCCGGCGTCCGCCCAGGCGGCGGCCGCCGCGAACTGCTCGTCGCCGAGCTTCACGCCGGTCTCCGTGTGCGGCGCGTCCGGGTGCGGTCGGGACAGGGACATCGCCATGTCGAGGTAGTCGGCCCCGGCGGCGAACGCGCCGTCGAAGATCGGCATGACGAAGCGCGGGTCGACCGCGTTGAGCACGTGGGTGATCCGGTGCTCCCGGCAGAGCGCGGCGACCGCGTCGGCGGAGGAGGCGTCGACGGTCGCGGCGACGAACCGGTCGCCGTGGCCGGCGACCGCCCGCGCGGCGCGGGCCGGGTCGTGGTCGGCGACGACCATGGTCTCGAAGAAGGAGCGGCGGGCGGCGATGGCGACGGCGGCGGAGCCGACGCCGCCGGCGCCGACGAGCAGGATGCGCATCAGGAATCGAACCCCAGTCCAAGACGATCGAGAGTACGGAGCCAGAGGTTGCGCCGGCCCTCGTGCGCGTCGGCGCGGGCGAGCGACCAGCGGGTGAGGTGGATGCCGGCGGCCCGGACCGGCTCCGGCGGGAACGGCAGCGGCTTGCGGCGGACCAGGTCGAGCCGGGTCAGCGGGGTCTCCTCGCCACCGAGCAGGTCGAGCATCACCCGGGCGCCGAAGCGGGTGGCGCCGACGCCGAGCCCGGTGAACCCGGCCGCGTACGCGAGCCGCCCCTGGTAGCCGGTGCCGAAGAACGCGCAGAACCGGGTGCAGGTGTCGATGACCCCGCCCCAGCGGTGGCTGAACCGCAGCCCAGCCAGTTGCGGGAAGGTGGTGAAGAAGTGGTCGGCGAGCGCGGTGAAGGTGGCCGTCCGCTGTTCCAGCGACGGTGCCATCCGGTTGCCGTAGTGGTAGACCGCGTCGTAGCCGCCGAACAGGATCCGGCCGTCGGCGGTGATCCGGTAGTAGTGGAACTGGTTGCCGGTGTCGGCGAGCCCTTGCCGGTTGGCCCACCCGATCGCGTCCCGCTGGGCCGGGGTCAGCGGTTCGGTCATCAGCGCGTAGTCGTAGACCGGCACCAGCCAGGCGCGCAGCCGGCGCAGCAGCGGCGGGAACGCGTTGGTGGCGAGCGCCACCTGCCGGGCCCGGACCGCGCCCGGGGCGGCGTCCGGACCGCCGGCCGTGGTCGCCCGCAGCGCGCCGCCGTCCCGGGCCAGGCCGGTGACCCGGGTGTGTTCGTGGATGCGTACGCCGAGGTCGAGGGCGGCCCGGCGGAGTCCCCAGGCCAGCCGCGCCGGGTCGAGCATGGCCACCCGGTCCCGGTCCCACAGCCCGCCGAGGTACGTCGGCGAGTGCACCTCGGCCCGTACCTCGTCGCGGTCGAGCAGGTGGACGTCGTGGCCGTACCGGCGTCCCAGCTCGGCGTCGGCGGCCAGCCCGGCGAGCTGGTACGGCTCGACGGCCACGGCCAGTTCGCCGCTGCGGTCGAAGTCGCAGTCGATGCCGTGCCGCGCCACGGTCGCCGCGATGGCGTCGAGGTTCTCCCGGCCGAGCCGGTCCAGCTCGGCGATCTCGCCGGGGAACCGGTCGACGCCGTTGGCCAGGCCGTGGGTGAGGGACGCCGCGCAGAAGCCGCCGTTGCGCCCCGACGCCGCCCAGCCGCAGGTGCCGGCCTCGGCCAGGAGCACGTCCCGGTCGGGTCGGGCCTCCTTGGCCAGCAGCGCCGTCCAGAGCCCGGCGTACCCGCCGCCGACGATCAGCAGGTCGGCCTGGTGCGGGCCGGCCAGCGGCGGCAGCGGGTCGGGGCGGTCCGGCCGGTCGAGCCAGTACGGGACGGGCGCGGCGTCGGCCAGCGCCCGGCCGCTATGCGGGAGGGTCATGACGCGCTCTTCGGCGCCCCGACGGCGGCGACGGGCGCCGCGAGAGCCGCGCGCCGGGCTCGACGGCCCCGTAGCGAGCTGGCCCCGACCACCGTCAGCGCGATCACGAACATCGCCGTGCCGATGACGTTGACCTGGGGTGGGATGCCCTTCCCGGCGGCGCCCCAGACGTACATCGGGAAGGTGACGGTGGTGCCCGAGTTGAAGTTCGTGATGATGAAGTCGTCGAAGCTGAGCGAGAAGGCGAGCAGCGCGGCCGCCACGATGCCGGGCAGCACCAGCGGCAGGGTGATCCGCCGGAAGGTCTGCCACTCGTTGGCGTACAGGTCCATGGCGGCCTCCTCGAGCCGCCGGTCCATGCCGGCGAGGCGGGCCTTCACGGTGACCACGACGAACGACACGCAGAACATCACGTGCGCGATGACGATGGTCCAGAAGCCCAGCGGGATCTGCGCGGCCACGAAGAGGGCGAGCAGCGAGGTGCCCATCACCAGTTCGGGGGTGGCCATCGGCAGGAAGATCAGCCCGTTGATCCCGGCCCGACCCCGGAAGCCGTGCCGGACCAGGGCGAACGCCATCAGGGTCCCGAGGACGGTGGAGATGACCGTGGCGATCAGGCCGATCTCGATGCTGCGGACGACCGCGTCGCGCATCTCCACCGTGGGGAAGGGATGGGTCCAGTTGTCCAGGGTGAACTCGTGGAAGTCGTAGGACAGCCGGCTGGAGGGCCGGTTGAAGGAGAGCCCGGCCACCACGATGATCGGCAGCGAGAGGTAGAGGAGGACGAGCAGGGCCACCCCCATCACCCACCGGTCGGCGAGCCAGCGGCGCATCACCACGCACCTCCGTTCGCGACCGTGGGGCTCCGCTTCGCCGCGCTTCGCGTGCTCACAGAACCTCCTCCGTGCCGGCCTTGCGCAGGTAGCCGAAGACGATCGCGAGGATCGCCGCCATCAGCAGGAACGACAGGGCCGCGCCCTGCGGGTAGTCCAGCCGGACCAGGAACGCCGAGTCGATGACGTTGCCGATCATGTACTCGTTCGGCGTGCCGAGCAGTTCGGCGTTGATGTAGTCGCCGGTGGCCGGGATGAAGAAGAGCAGCGTGCCGGCGATCACCCCGGGCATGGACAGCGGCAGGGTGACCTTCTGGAAGGCCCGCAGCGGGCTGGCGTACAGGTCGCTCGCCGCCTCCAGCAGGCGCGGGTCGAGCCGTTCCAGGCTCGCGTACAGCGGCAGCACCAGGAAGGGCAGGAGGTTGTAGGTGAGGCCGAGCACCACCGCGAACGGGGTGGCCAGCAGCCGGCCGTCCGGGCCGAGCAGGTGCACGTCGCGCAGCAGCCCGACCACCCAGCCGTGGTCCGACAGGATGGTCTTCCAGGCCAGGGTGCGGACCAGGAAGCTGGTGAACATCGGCGCGACCACGGCGACCAGCAGCAGGTTCTTCCACCGGCCGGCCTTCTGCGCGATCCCGTACGCCAGCGGGTAGCCCATCAGCAGGGCCAGCACGAGTGCGATCGCGGAGTAGCCGAACGAGCGGGCGAGCTGCGGCCAGTACTGCTCGAGCGCGGCCGGGTAGTTGCCGAAGGCCCCGGTCATCGCGTACCCGGTGGCGAGCGATCCGCTCGGGTCGTAGAGGCTGGCGGCGGCGAGTTGGAGCAGCGGCAGGGCGAAGAAGACCAGCAGCCAGGCCGCGCCCGGCAGCAGCAGCAGGTACGGCAGCAGCCGGTGGCGCCCCCGGCGGGGGGCCGGCGGCGCTGCCGGCTCCCCCGCCGGGGTGGACACGTGCGCCAGGGCGCTCATGACCCGACACCCACCGGCGGTTCGTCGAGCAGCGGCGCGGTCTGGTCGTCCTCGCCGGGCGCGCGGGGCAGCAGGAAGGCGTGCCGCGGGTCCCAGTGCGCGGTCACCGGGGTGCCGAGGGCGAACCGGCCGCCGACCCCGCCGTTCGCGACGAAGACCGACAGCTCGCTGCCCCACGCCGTGCGGATCAGGTACTGGGTGCTCACTCCGACGTAGGAGGCGTCGGTGACCACGCCGCCGAGGTGCTGGTGCGCGCCGGGCACCGCGCCGGGGTCCGCGGCCAGGTGCAGCTTCTCGGGGCGTACCCCGAGGAAGACCGGCCCGTGGTCGACGCGGGCCCGGGCCGCCGGCACCGCGAAGCGCGAGCCGTGCGCGGTGACCGGCACCTCGTCGCCGGCCCGTCCGGACGCCTCGCCGGCGAGCAGGTTGGACTGGCCGAGGAAGTTCGCGACGAACGCGGTCGCCGGGTACTCGTAGAGGTCGGCGGGGGCGCCGAGCTGTTCGATCCGGCCGGCGTTCATCACCGCGACCGTGTCGGCCATGGTCATGGCCTCCTCCTGGTCGTGGGTGACGTGCACGAAGGTGATGCCGACCTCGGTCTGGATCCGCTTCAGCTCGATCTGCATCTGCCGGCGCAGCTTCAGGTCGAGCGCGCCGAGCGGCTCGTCGAGGAGCAGCACCTGCGGGTGGTTGATCAGGGCGCGGGCCAGCGCGACCCGCTGCTGCTGGCCGCCGGAGAGCTGGGCCGGTTTGCGCCGGCCGTACCCGTCGAGCTGCACCAGCGCGAGCATCCGCTCGACCTGGTCGGTCACCTTCCGGATGCCGCGCCGGCGCAGCCCGAAGGCGACGTTCTCGTGGATGTCGAGGTGCGGGAAGAGCGCGTAGCTCTGGAAGACGGTGTTCACCGGCCGCTTGTACGGCCGCAGCCCGGCGATGTCCCGGTCGCCGAGCAGCACCTGCCCGCTGGTCGGTTCCTCCAGTCCGGCGATCATCCGCAGGGTGGTGGTCTTGCCGCAGCCGGACGCCCCGAGCAGGGCGAAGAACGAGCCCTGCGGGACGGTCAGGCTGAGGTCGTCGACCGCGGTGAAGACGCCGAACCGCTTGGTCAGGTTGGCCAGCCGCAGATCGCCGGCCGGTGTCTCGGATGCCATCCTGGTCACGCCCCGATGACCTGCTGGAACTTGGTCTCGTACTCCTTCTCCCGCTTTTCGTCCAGGGCCATGAAGACCTTGGACTTCGACAGCATCGCGTCGTCGGGGAAGATGAGCGGGTTGCTCGCCAGGTCCGGGTCGATCTTCTCCATCTCGGCCTGGGCGCCCTTGACCGGGCAGATGTAGTTGACGTACGCGGCCAGCTTCGCGGCCACCGCCGGGTCGTAGTAGTAGTTGATCATTTCTTCGGCGTTGGCCCGGTGGCTGGCCTTGTTCGGCACCAGCATGTTGTCCGACCAGAGCATCACGCCGGACTCGGGCACCACGAACTTGATCTTCTCGTCCTCGAAGCCGAGCTGGATCACGTCGCCGGACCAGCCGATGCACGCGGCGATGTCGCCCTTGGCCAGGTCGGGAGCGTAGTCGTTGCCGGTGAACTTGCGGATCTGCTTGGCGTCGACGGCCTTCTTGAGCTTGTTGAGCGCGTCGTCGAACTGGGCCGTGGTGAAGTTGGCCGGGTCGTGTCCGTTGGACTGGAGCAGCAGGCCCATCGTGTCGCGCATCTCGGACAGCGCGGTCACCTTGCCCTTGAGGTCGGGGCGGGTGAGCAGCTCGTCGACGGTGCGGATCTCCTTGGTCACCTTGGCGTTGTACGCGAGCCCGGCGAGGCCGGACTGCCACGGGATGGCGAGCTGGTTGTCGCTGTCGAAGGAGCGGTTGCGCAGCGAGGGCAGCAGGTTCGCGTCGACGTTGGGCAGCTTGGCCTTGTCCAGCTTCTGGATCCAGCCGAGCCGGATCATCCGGGCGGCCATCCAGTCGGTGAGGACCATGATGTCCCGTCCGGTGGTCTGGCAGCCGGCGAGCTGGTTCTGCACCTTGCCGAAGAACTCGTTGTTGTCGTTGACGTCCTCGGTGTACGTGACCTGGACGCCCGACTTGGCGATGAACGCGTCGAGGGTGGGGCGCTTGGACTCGTCCTTCTCGTCGACGTCCATGTACTGCGGCCAGTTCGAGAAGGCCAGCTTCTTCTCCGTCGCGGAGAGGTCCTCGCTCTTGCAACCGGCCTCGGTCTGCTGGGCGCCCTTCGTGCCGCAGCCGGCGAGCGTGCCCGCGGTGGCGAGCAGCGCGGCCGAGCCGAGGGTGCCGGTGAGCAGACCACGCCGGGTGAGGGGCCGGAGGGGACTACGCATGTGACGACTCCTCTGGGGGTCATCGTCGGCGGCGGGACGGGGGGTGGCACGCCGGCGGGAGGGTCAATGGCGATGGACGACTGATCCTGACATGCAGTGACCTTCCTTACAAGGGATTCCGTTGCGGGAATAGCGATGGACCACGAAATACGCCAGACTGCGCGCGGGCACTACGCTCAGCCCAAGGATCCGGACAGGTGGGAGCGACGATGGCCAACCGGCAGCTCGAGAACGGAAACGGCACGCGACGCGTCACTGTGCGTGAAGGGGCCAGTCACGCGCTGCTCGATGACGTGGCCAAGCAGATCATCGAGCAGCTCCAGGAGGACGGGCGGCGTCCGTACGCGACCATCGGCAAGGCGGTCGGGCTCTCCGAGGCGGCGGTCCGGCAGCGGGTGCAGCGGTTGCTCGACGCCGGCGTCATGCAGATCGTCGCGGTGACCGATCCGCTCCAGCTCGGCTTCCCCCGCCAGGCCATGATCGGCCTGCGCACCGACGGCGACCTGGAGGCCGTGGCGGACCGTCTCGCCGAGTTCGAGGAGATCGACTACGTGGTGATCACCGCCGGCTCGTTCGACCTGCTGGCCGAGGTGGTCTGCCGCAACGACGAGCACCTGCTGGAGATCCTGCAGAAGCTGCGTGGCGTCACCGGGGTGCTGGCGACCGAGGCGTTCGTCTACCTCAAGCTGCGCAAGCAGACCTACAGCTGGGGCACCGCCTGACGGCGGCCACCCCGTCCGGGCGGATCAGGCCGCGCGCTTGGCGAGACCGAGAAAGTCCCGCCAGGCAGTCAGGGTGAAGGTGAGGATGGCGCCATCGCGGTTCTTGCTGTCCCGCACCAGCACCCGGCCGGGCAGGTTGTCGGCCACCTCGACGCAGGCGCCGCCGTTGTTGCTGCTGCGAGTGGCGGTGCGCCAGCGGGCGTCGGTCAGCTCCATGTCGTCGCCACTTCCCTGATCAGCTCGATCGATTTGCGGCGGGGGAACGCCTCACCGGAAATGCTCTCCCACCTGCGCCCCAGGGTAGCAACATCCAATGGATCGCTCACGATCTCACCGCGGAGCTGGTTGTCCAGATAGGCCACCTCGGTGCCATCGGGCAGCCGGGCGAGCATGAAGGTGCCGGCCAGCCCGGTATGCCACGGGCCGTCGGCCGGGATCACCCGGACCTGGACATGCTCCTGCTCGGCCATCGCCGCCAGGTGGGTGAGCTGGCCGAACATCACCACGCGACCGCCGACCAGCCGGCGCAGCACCATCTCGTCGATCACGGCGATGAGCTGCGGCGGAGCCTCGGCGGCCAGGATCACCTGCCGTTGGAGCCGGCTGGCAAGGATGCGTTCCACCTCGGCCGGCGGCACCAGGCCACCGGTCGCGAGCACCGCGCGGGCGTACGCCTCGGTCTGCAGCAGGCCCGGCACCACCAGTGGTTCACACGACCGGATCGAGATGGCGTCCTGCTCCAGCTCGGCCCACGGCCGGAACCAGGGCAGGTCCCGGCGGCGGCACGGCTCCGGCCAGAGTTCCGCGACCTCCCGACCCAGCACCATGGCAACGACGGCGCGGGTACGCGGGTGCGGAATCCGCCCGGACGCCAGCCAGCGCGCCGCCGTCTTCGGATCGACGTGGACCTTCTCGGCGAGCGACTCGACCGTCTCTCCCTTCTCCGCCATCGCCACCCGCAGCGCCTCGTTCGCCATCCGAGCCTCCCGTCCGGTCACGTATGGGCGGCACGGTAGCGACGCTCCGTGTCGATGTCCGTACTGAACCGGCGTGTCGCACCGGGATCTCTTGCGGGCATCGAAGGTGGGCGCCGCGTGCCCGGAAAAGGCCCCGAACATGTCCGAACGGGTCGACATCGGAGTCCCGCAGAGAATGCCTTTCGAGCTGATGTCCTAAACGACTCAGCTCGAAAGGAGGTCTCCCCCATACCCGCCACCCGATGCCGCGCGCAGCAGACCGCGAAATTCGTTGCTCCCACAGGTACCACGTGCTGAATTCGTTGCGACGAGCCGACCGGGCTTGCGTTATCGGCAGCGCCTGTGCGATAACCGTGGGCAGAGCGGCCGGTGTCACCCCTGACCGGCCCGAGACCCGATGGGGCTGACATGGCCAACGCCACCGACCACCTCTGGATGCACTTCACCCGGATGGCGAGCTACTCCGCCGGCGAGGTACCGACCATCGTGCGCGGCGAGGGCGCCTACGTCTGGGACTCGCAGGGCCGCCGCTACCTGGACGGACTCGCCGGGCTCTTCGTCGTCAACGCCGGCCACGGCCGGACCGAACTCGCCGAGGCGGCCGCCAAGCAGGCCGCCGAGCTGGCCTACTTCCCGCTCTGGTCGTACGCCCACCCGACCGCCGTCGAGCTGGCCGAGAAGGTCGCGGCGCTGGCCCCCGGCGACCTGAACCGGGTCTTCTTCACCACCGGCGGCTCGGAGGCCGTCGAGGCGGCGTGGAAGCTGGCCCGGGCCTACTTCAAGCGCACCGGCCAGCCGAACAAGTACAAGGTGGTCAGCCGCTACATCGCCTACCACGGCACCTCGATGGGGGCGCTGTCGATCACCGGCCTGCCCGGCATCAAGAGCGACTTCGAGCCGCTCGTGCCCGGCGGCATCAAGGTGCCGAACACCAACTTCTACCGGGCGCCCGAGCACGGCGACGACGCCGAGGCGTTCGGCCGCTGGGCGGCCGACGAGATCGGCCGGGCGATCGAGCGGGAGGGGCCGGACACCGTCGCCGCGGTCTTCCTGGAGCCGGTGCAGAACTCCGGCGGCTGCTTCCCGCCGCCGCCCGGCTACTTCCAGCGGGTCCGCGAGATCTGCGACGCCTACGACGTGCTGCTGGTCAGCGACGAGGTGATCTGCTCCTGGGGCCGGCTCGGCGAGTACTTCGGCGCCAACCGGTACGGCTACCAGCCCGACATCATCACCACCGCCAAGGGCATCACCTCCGGGTACGCCCCGCTCGGCGCGATGATCGCCAGCGACCGGCTGATGGCGCCGTTCCTCACCGAGACCGGCATGTTCGCCCACGGGGTGACCTTCGGCGGCCACCCGGTCTCCTGCGCGGTGGCCCTGGCCAACCTGGAGGTCTTCGCCCGCGAGGACCTGATCGGCCACGTCCGGTCCCACGAGGCGGCGTTCCGGTCCACCCTGGAGAAGCTGACCGACCTGCCGATCGTCGGTGACGTCCGCGGCGACGGCTACTTCTACGGCATCGAACTGGTCAAGGACAAGGCGACCCGGGAGACCTTCGACGAGGCCGAGTCCGAGCGGCTGCTGCGCGGTTTCCTCTCCACCGCGCTCTTCCAGGCCGGGCTCTACTGTCGCGCCGACGACCGCGGCGACCCGGTGGTGCAGCTCGCCCCGCCGCTGATCGCCGACCAGCAGCAGTTCGACGAGATCGAGCAGATCCTGCGCGCCGTGCTGACCGAGGCATGGTCGCGCCTCTGACCGGCGGCGCAGGGTCGGCCGGGACCGACCGGTCCCGGCCCGGCCCCGTCGACGCCGCCGACCCGGCCGGGACCGTCGAGGACCGGGCCGCCGTCGGGGGCACCGACCGGACCCGGGTACGCCGGCTGCCCGACCTGGCCGTCCACGACCGGGCGGCGCTGCACGCCGTGCTCGACGCCGGCCGGGTCGCGCACCTGGCCGTCGTCGACGGCGACCAGCCGTACGCGCTGCCGGTGGCGTACGCCCGGGACGGGGAGCGGGTGCTGGTGCACGGCTCCACCGGCAGCCGGCTGTTTCGGCACCTCGCCGCCGGCGCGCCGGCCGGCCTCACGGTCACCCTGCTCGACGGCCTGGTGCTGGCGCGTAGCGCCTTCGAGTCCTCGATGAACTACCGCTGCGCCATGGTGCTCGGCACCCTCACCGCGCTCACCGGCGAAGCCAAGCTGGCCGCGCTGCACCGCCTCTCCGAGCATCTGCTTCCCGGTCGCTGGGCGGAGATCCGGCCACCCTCGGCCAAGGAGCTGGCCGCCACGCTGGTGCTCGCCCTCCCGCTGCACGAGTGCTCGGTGAAGGTCAGCGCCGGCCCGCCCGACGACCCCGAGGACGACCTCGACCGGCCGGTCTGGGCCGGGGTGGTGCCGGTCGTCGAGGCGTACGGGGTTCCGCGGCCCGACCCGCGGCTGCGCTACGACCTGCCCCCACCGGAGTGGTGATGCGCTACCAGGAACTGTCGTACTGGCTGTCCACCGTGGACGAGCCGCTGACCCCGCGCCTCGGGCTGGCCGGCGACACCGACGCCGACGTGGTCATCGTCGGCGCCGGCTACACCGGGCTCTGGACCGCGTACTACCTCGCCGTGGCCGATCCGACGCTGCGGATCGTGGTGCTGGAGAAGGAGATCGCCGGGTACGGCGCCTCCGGGCGCAACGGCGGCTGGTGCTCGGCGCTCTTCCCCACCTCGCTGCCCGCGCTGGCCCGCCGGCACGGCCGGGACCGGGCGCTGGCCATGCAGCGGGCCATGCGGGAGACCGTCCGCGAGGTCGGCCGGGTGGTCGCCGCCGAGGGCATCGACTGCGACTGGCGGGCCGGCGGGACCGTGGTGCTGGCCCGCAGCGAGGTCCAGCTCGGCCGGGCCCGGGCCGCCGTCGCCGAGGCCCGCGAGTACGGGCTCGCCGAGGCCGACCTGGTGCTGCTCGACGCCGCCGAGGCCGCCGCCCGCTGCCACGCCGAGGGGGTACGCGGCGGCACGTACACCCCGCACTGCGCCGCCGTGCACCCGGCGAAGCTGGTCCACGGCCTGGCCCGGGCGGTGGAGCGTCGGGGCGTACGGATCATCGAGCGGACCCCGGTGACCGCGCTGCGCCCGGGCGCGGCCGTGACCCGCGCGGGGGTGGTCCGCGCCCCGGTGGTGGTCCGGGCTACCGAGGGCTTCACCCCGGCCCTGCCCGGGCAGCGGCGGGCCGTCGCACCGGTCTACTCGCTGATGGTGGCCACCGAGCCGCTGTCCGCGGCGACCTGGGCGGAGATCGGCCTGGCCGAGCGGGAGACGTTCTCCGACTACCGGCACGTCATCATCTACGGCCAGCGCACCGCCGACGGCCGGCTCGCCTTCGGCGGGCGGGGCGCCCCCTACCACTACGGCTCGCGGGTCCGTCCCGGCTACGACCGGGAGCCCCGGGTCTTCGCGGCGCTGCGCCGGGTGCTCGGCGAACTCTTTCCGGTGCTCGGGCCGGAGGTGCCGGTCAGCCACAGTTGGGGCGGGCCGCTCGGGGTGGCCCGGGACTGGGCCGCCTCGGTGGGGCTGGAGCGGAGCACCGGTCTCGCCTGGGCCGGCGGGTACGTCGGCGACGGGGTGGGCACCAGCAACCTGGCCGGCCGTACCCTGGCCGACCTGATCCGGGGCGCGGAGAGCGACCTGACCGCGCTGCCCTGGGTCAACCACCGCTCCCCTCGCTGGGAGCCGGAGCCGCTGCGCTGGCTGGCCGTCAACGCCGGCCTGCGGGTGATGTTCTCCGCCGACGCCGCCGAGTCCCGCACCGGCCGCCCCGCCCGCCGCGCCACCGCCTTCTCCCGCCTTCTGGGCCACTGACCCCGGCCCTCCGGAGGAGGGGGTCAGTGGGTGGGCGGGATGACCCGGAGGTGGCCGCGGCGGCCCTGTTGGGGGGTCTGGGGGTTGAGGTGGTCGTCCTCGGGGGGACGGGGAGGTGCGGGGCGGGCGGCCTCGCGTACCGCCTCGGCCAGCGCGACCAGGTCGTCGGTGGTGGGCGGCGGCGGCTCGAACTCGCCCTCGTGCCGGACCACGTCCCAGCCGCGCGGGGCGGTCAGGCTCCGTGCGTGCGGCTCGCAGAGGTCGTAGGTGTGCGGTTCGGCGAAGGCCGCGAGCGGACCCACCACGGCGGTCGACTCGTTGTAGACATAGGTCAATGTGGCGACCGCTTGCCGGGGGCAGCCGTTACGGGAGCAGCGCCGTGGTGACCTCACGGCGGCAGGGTATCCCCATTACCGGGTCCGGCGCACCGCTTCGCGTTGCGACACGCCCGTCGTGGTGATCACAATTCGTCCGATCGGCGGCCGGTCGCGGCGCACCGGCGGCGCAGCGGCGGGCGGCCGGGACCTGCGGGCTACCCTTTGCGTCATGACGAGCCCGGAGAACCGCCGCCCCGGCTCCGGCCGGCGCACCCACCGTGACCGGCACGGACGCGGGTTGCGCGGGCGGTTGGTGCCGGCCACCGTGCCGCTGGCCCGGACCAAGGCCGAGGTCTTCGACGACCTGGTGCTGGACACGGTCGAGACGCTGGAACGCCGCTTCGCCAAGGAACTGGCCGGGGTCGAGTTCGCCGTCGAGGACGTCCCGCCGGAGCTGAACGTCTACGACTCCGACGTGCTGGAGGACGGCGAGGTGCCGCTCGCCCGGCTGCTGCCCGGCCGGCCGGGCCGGCAGGAGGTGCCGCCGCGGATCGTGCTCTACCGCCGGCCGCTGGAGTTCCGCGCGATGGACCGGGAGGACCTCGCGGATCTCGTCCACGACGTGATCATCGAGCAGGTGGCGAACCTGCTCGGGGTCGACCCCGACGAACTGGCCTGAGCCCGCTCGTCGACGCGATGCCGTGGACCGGCCGGCCCCCGCCGGCCGGGTCGTCGGCCCGAGCCGGGCGGCCCCCACCGCCCCGACCCGGTACACGTCAGGCGGCGACCCGCCGCTTCAACTTGCGCCGCTCCCGCTCGGAGAGCCCACCCCAGATCCCGAACCGCTCGTCGTGACCGAGGGCGTATTCCAGGCATTCCGTCTTGACCTCACACCGCGAGCAGATGCGCTTCGCCTCGCGGGTCGAGCCGCCCTTCTCGGGAAAGAACGCCTCCGGGTCGGTCTGCGAGCAGAGCGCCCGCTCCTGCCACTCCGGCGCGTTTCCGAGCAGGTCGGCCACCTCGAGCTGGCCGTCCATCAGTTGCCTCCTTGTCGCGCACCGGCGTCATCGCCGCTGCAACCCCCCACGCGAAAGGCGTGCCTGTCCGTCCGCACCCAATTTGTTGTGTTCCGAACGAACAACCCCATTCAAATTACACGCGTGTAATGCGTGCGCCGTCAAGCCAAACTTGATAATGGAGTCGCCCTCCCGACACCTCCGGACGACCACCGAGCCGCCCGAGCCTCGCAACCTGCCCTATCGATTCAGACCCCGGACGAGTAACGCCCTCCCCGGCGAGTTGCCCGAGATTTTCGCCGTGGCGCACCCGGTCCCGGCACCGTCGGACACCCCCCGTTGCGGCTCCGGCGGGCCGTCGCCGGGCGGCTCCCGGAGTCCCGTCCAAGATCAGCATTGTGGTGGGGGAAAGGTTAACCCGGCCGCCGCAGAACCGCTCGTCGAGCCCGAAAACGCCGACCGCGCCCCGTCCACATGGTGGGCGGGGCGCGGCAGCGGGCAGGGCCGGTACGGTCAGCGCGTACCCGGGGGTGCGCTGGTCGGCCAGACGAACTCGGCGACGGCGCCGCCGGTGACCGAGATCGCTCCGGCCGGGGTCCGATCGTCCCACCAGACGGTATAGACGTCCGCCGGCAGGCCCGGATAGACGGCACTGTGGAACACCCCGTCGCGGACGTGCCGCGCCCGGACGGCCGAGTGGGTACGCGGCCCGTCCCGGCCGGCCGGACTGATCTCGATCTCCCGGCCGTGCAGGTCCGGTCCCGTGTAGACGACCAGGGCGCCGCAGTCGCCGCCCAGTTCGAGCACGACGCTGCCACGCTCCGACGGCCCGAGGGTGTGCTGGTGCTGGTGCACGCGGACGCGCCTCAGGACTTCCCGGCCGGCGGGTTGCCGAACCCGTCGTACGGGGTGCCGAGGAACGGGAAGTCGGCGAGGAACGGGGCGGTCACGTCGGCGGCGCTGAGTCCCGGGCTGAGCGTGGCCGCCGCCGGATCGGGCTTGAACGTCCTGTCCACCAGCGGCACGGTCAACCCGGCGATCGCCCGCAACGCGATGCTCACCACGTCGTCACCGACCCGCCGGCCGTTCGGGAAGCCGGCCAGGTCGCCGCCGAGCACGCCGAACCGGTCCGGCTCGCGGGTGGGCGGGATCGCCGTGTTCAGCCGCAGCATGTCCGCCTGCACCTCCCCGGTGGTGTTGGCGAAGCCGTCGATCAGGCCCGCCGGGATGCCGGTGAGCAGGATCGCCACCAGGTCGGCCCGGGGCTTCTTCGACCGGTTCAGCGCGTCCAGGTTGGGAAACACCCCCGGGTAGAGGGTGGGCAGCAGGGCGGCCAGCTCGGGATGCTCGACGAACTGGGCGAACCGCTTGTCCTCCGTGGGCGGCAGCGTGTTCCACCGGTCCTTCCTGGACATCGGCACGACGACCTCGTTGAACAACGGGTTGCCCAACCGGGAGACCTGGGTGAACGGGCCGGCCGCGGTGTCCGCGGCCACCCGGTCGCCGAGCACCCGGACCTGCTGCCGGGACGCCGTGGTCCACACCCCGATCGTCGAGGCCCGGTCGGCGTAGCCGTACCGGCTGGCCTTGCGGCGTACGGTGGCCAGCGGCACCTGCACCGCGATGCTGTGCACGTTGGTGCGGTCCAGCGCGTTGACCGGCTCACCCTCGGTCTTGAACAGCCGCTTGCCGGCCACATGCAGCTGCTGGAACGGACGGAGCGTGCCGAGGTCGAAGACGGCCCCCAGGTCGACGAAGAAACCGTCCGCCCGCTGCCCGGCGAAGACCCGCTCGCCGGTGGAGAGCCGGTAGGTGGCCTGCCGGACCAGCTCCTGGTACTTCGGGGTGGAGAGCGGCCCCACGTTGCACGGCGGGCAGGGCAGTTTGTGCGCCAGCACGCGCGCCCGCCCGTCCACCACCCGGGTCAGCCGGTAGAACTGCCGCCGGTTCCAGTTCTTGCTGTCCAGCGACTCGATCGGCCCGGTGTTGTAAAGAAAGCTGTTCGGATTCGTGATCTCGGTGCTGAATTCGAACCGATAGGTGACATCCGGATAACCGTCGCCGTCGTTGTCGAGGTGAATCTCGTACCGCACGTCGTCGCCGAACTCGAAGAAGTTCGGACCGCCCGAGGGGAGCTGCACCGGCACGTAGTTGGCGATCAACGTGACCGTGTCGGGGTGGCTCGGGCTGACGAACGCGTACAGGTCGGAGCTGTCGGCGACCGGATCCTTGGCTATCTCCGGGGCTTCACGGTGAGAGGACATGGCGGACCACACCTTCGTCGAGGGGAAGTCGATGCGGGACCGGCGCCGGGAACCCGCGCCGGGAGGAGGTCACGCCGCCGGGCGGCGCGCGCGGGTCAGTGCCGTCCGGCGGCCCGGACCAGCCGGTTCGCCAGGCCCCGGTCGCGTACCTCGATCCGGGTGGTGCCGACGAAGACGTCCAGCACGCCGGCGGCCGCGTCGCGGAGGTGGACCACGATCGGCTCGTCCCGGCGGCCCGCCGAGGGCGCGTTCTGGGCGGCCGACAGGCCCGGCACGGTGAGGGCGGCGGCGCCCAGGGTGGCGCTCGCCGCGGCGGTCAACGTCTGCCGGCGGGTCAGGCGCGGCCAGGGCCGCTTCTGCTGGTCACTGGTCATGGGCAACCTTTCCGGGCCGGCGCCGCAGCGCCCGCGGTGGACGGGGACCCGGGCGCCGCCGGAGGCCCCGGTTCGGGGTCGCCGGCGGCGGTCCTCGCCGCGACCGCCGCCGGCATCCACTGGTACGGCCGGCGGCGGGGAAAGGTTCGACGCTAGGCGCCGGCGTGACCGTACGCGGTCGTCCGCCTGCGGGCCGGCCGGCCCGCGGCCGCCGCGATCGCCCGCAACTGCTCCTCGGTACGCGCCGAGCCGTTGCCCGAGCCGGCCATCCGGGAGATCGTCTCCTCCATCAGCGTGCCGCCCAGGTCGTTGCAGCCGCCCTGGAGCATCGCCACGGTCCCGGCGTCGCCGAGCTTGACCCAGGAGCACTGGATGTTGGCGATCCGGCCGTGCAGCAGCAGCCGGGACATCGCGTGCACGGCCCGGTTCTCCCGCCAGGTCGGCCCCGGGCGGGCGATCCCGGCGAGGTAGATCGGCGCGTTGGTGTGCACGAAGGGCAGCGCCACGAACTCGGTGAAGCCGCCCGTCCGGTCCTGCACGCCGGCCAGCACCCGGAAGTGGGCCAGCCACTGCCCGGGGTGGTCGACGTGGCCGTACATCATCGTGGAGCTGGACCGGATGCCCAGCTCGTGGGCCGTGCTGACCACCTCGACCCAGGCGGCGGCCGGCAGCTTGCCCTTGGTGAGCACCCAGCGCACGTCGTCGTCGAGGATCTCCGCGGCGGTGCCCGGGATGGTGTCCAGCCCGGCGTCGCGGAGCTGGAGCAGCCACTCCTTCACCGGCACGCCGGCCTTCGCGGCGGCGGTGACGATCTCCATCGGGGAGAACGCGTGCACGTGCAGCCCGGGCACCCGCGCCTTGATCGACCGGACGATGTCGAGGTAGCCGGTGACCGGCAGCTTCGGGTCGATGCCGCCCTGGAGGCAGACCTCGGTGGCGCCGGCCGCCCAGGCCTCCTCGGCGCGGTCGGCGACCTGCTCCACGGAGAGCCGGAACGCGTCCGCGTCGGACTCCCGCTGGGCGAAGGCGCAGAACCGGCACCCGACGTAGCAGACGTTGGTGAAGTTGATGTTGCGGTTGACCACGTACGTCACGTCGTCGCCGACCGCGTCGCGGCGGACGTCGTCGGCGATCCGGCACAGCTCGTCCAGCGCCGGCCCGTCCGCGCCGAACAGCGCCAGCGCCGCCGTCTCGTTGGCCGGCGCGAGCAACGCCGCCGGATCGGCCGCGGCCAGCCGCAGGCCCGCCCGCAGGTCACCGTCCGCGCCGGCCGTGCTCCCGTTCCCGGGTACCCGCGCGGCCGCGCTCGCCGCACTCCCGTCCCCGGGTACCCGCGCGAGCGCCTCCGGCGCGATCCGGCCCGCCACCTCGGACCAGTCGCCGTAGACCTGGTCGAAGTCGCCCCGCCGGTCCCCGGTGCGCCCGGTGGTGTCGATGGTGGCGTGCAGGTCGGTCCGGCCGCCGAAGACCTCCTCCGGCTCCTGCCAGGGCCGGCCCACCGGGCGGGCCGCCTCGACGGCGAGCCCGGTGGCCGGGTCGGCGAGGGCGCGCACGTGCGGCAGCAGGCGCGGGTCCAGCCACGGGTCGCCGGCCCGGACGTACTCCGGGTAGACGGTCAGCCGCTCCCGCAGGGTGAACCCGGCGCTCGCGGTACGCCGGGCCAGCTCGTCGAGGTGCGGCCAGGGGCGCTCCGGGTTGACGTGGTCCGGGGTGACCGGCGAGACGCCGCCCCAGTCGTCGATGCCGGCCCGCAGCAGGAGGTCGTACTCGCCCTCGATGAGGTTCGGTGGGGCCTGGATCCGGGCCTTCGGGCCGAGCAGCACCCGGGCCACCGCCACCGTGGCCGCCAGGTCGTGCAGTTCCGCGTCGGGCATGCCGCGCATCGCGGTGTCCGGCTTGGCGCGGAAGTTCTGCACGATCACCTCCTGGAGGTGGCCGTACTCCCGGTGCGCGCGGCGGATCGCGAAGAGCGCGTCGACCCGCTCGGCCGGGGTCTCGCCGATGCCGATCAGCAGGCCGGTGGTGAACGGCACGCCGACCCGGCCGGCGTCCTCGAGGACCCGTAGCCGCACCGCCGGCTCCTTGTCCGGCGAGCCGTAGTGCGGGCCGCCCGGCTCCGACCAGAGCCGGGTCGCGGTGGTCTCCAGCATCATGCCCATGCTCGGCGCCACCGGCTTGAGCCGCTGCAGCTCGGACCAGGACAGCACGCCCGGGTTGAGGTGCGGCAGCAGGCCGGTCTCCTCCAGCACCGCCACCGCGCAGGCGCGCAGGTAGTCGAGGGTGGAGTCGTAACCCCGCTCGTCCAGCCAGCGCCGGGCCGCCGGCCAACGCTCCTCCGGCCGGTCACCGAGGGTGAACAGGGCCTCCTTGCAGCCCTGCGCGGCGCCCGCCCGGGCGACGGCGAGCACCTCGTCCTTCTCCAGGTACGCGGCGGGCAGCCGGTGCGGCACGGTGGCGAACGTGCAGTAGTGGCAGCGGTCCCGGCAGAGCCGGGTCAGCGGGATAAACACCTTCTTGGAGAAGGTGACCACGCCCGGTCGGCCGGCCTCGCGCAGCCCGGCGTCGCGCACCTCGCCGGCGATCCGGAGCAGGTCGGCCAGGGCGTCCCCGCGCGCGGCCAGCAGCGCGCTCGCCTCGTCGAGGTCCAGCGCCCGCCCGGCGGCGGCCCGGCCCAGCGCCCGCCGGATGCTCGCCTCGGTCGGGCCGGACTCGCTGCGATCAACCATCCGTCCAGCCTAGGCGCTGGCCGGAGCGGGCCGGACCGGCCCCGGTCAGGTCCACCGACGGGTCGGCGGCGGTCCGGGATGGACCGCCGCCGGGGGCCGTCAGCGCGGGTGGTTCGGGTCGTCCCGGTCGAAGCGCTCGGTGCGGTCACCGTCGTGCGGGGCGGGTTCGGCCGGCTGGCGCGGGATGGCCTGGGTCGGGTCGGCCGACGGCGGCTGGCCGAACGGCGGCGCCGGCTGCGGGGCGCCGTACGGGGGTCCGGACTGCGGGGCGCCGTACGGCGGGCCGGACTGCGGGGTGTGCGGCGGGGCGGTGTTGAACGGCGGCGCGGACTGCGGGTGGCCGTACTGGCCCGGCACCGGGTGGCCGGGCTGCGGCGGCGCGCCGGCACCCGGGTACCCGCCCGGTCCCGGGAAGCCGCCGGGCTGGCCGGGCTGGCCCGGGTAGCCGCCCGGCTGGCCCGGGTAGCCGCCCGGCTGGCCCGGCTGCTGCGGCCAGCCCGGCTGCGGCTGGCCGTACATGCCGGGCTGGGGCTTCGGGCGGGGGACGAAGTAGAGCGTGCGCCAGATCCGGAACACCACGAACGCGGCGATCCCGAAGATCGCCAGCCCGGCGAGCCGGCTCAGCATGCCGAGGAAGGCGTCCAGCACCGCCGCGTCGGTGAGCCGGCCGACCAGCCAGACCAGGAAGGTGAGCACGCCGAAGAGGGCGGCGAAGGCGTACTCGGCGAGCGCCACCTGGGTGATCAGCTTCGCCCTGGCCAGGGTGGGGCGCACGTGCGTGGCCAGCAGGACGGCCAACAGCGGCAGCACCGCCGACTCGATGCCGACGAACCCGTAATGGGTGGAGCCGGCCCGGTCGGTGAACGTGCCGTAGCCGTCCAGCGGCAGCAGCAGGCGCAGCAGACTCACGAAGAGCAGCACGGCGTTCGCGCCGAGCAGGACGAGCGCGGCCAGTTCGCGCAGTGGCTTGGTCACCTGGCTGGCCTGCGTCGCGTCGCTGGACGCCGGCTCGGCGGGGCTGGTCACGGACTCCCCCTGGGGACGAAGACGGACAGTTGCCGGACGTGAGCCTAGTCGCATCGGGCACCGGCCGATCGATGGCCGCGCGTGCGGAAGGATGGACACCATGCGCATCGTGGTTCTGACCGGCGGGATCGGGGGCGCCCGCTTCCTGCTCGGCGTCCGGGCGTACGCCCGGGAGGTGGGGGCCGAGGTGACCGCCGTGGTCAACGTCGGCGACGACCTGCTGCTGCACGGGCTGAAGGTCTGCCCCGACCTGGACAGCGTGATGTACACGCTGGGCGGCGGCGCCGACCCGGAGCGGGGCTGGGGCCGGGTCGGCGAGACCTGGACGGTCAAGTCCGAGCTGGCCGCGTACGGCGCCGAGCCGACCTGGTTCGGCCTCGGCGACAAGGACATCGCCACCCACCTGGTGCGCACCACCATGCTCAACGCCGGCTATCCGCTCTCCGCGGTGACGCGGGCGCTGGCCACCCGGTGGGAGCCGGGCCTGGCCCTGCTGCCGGCCACCGACGACCGGCTGGAGACCCACGTGGTGGTCGACGGCGAGCAGGGGCAGCGGGCGATCCACTTCCAGGAGTGGTGGGTGCGCTACCGGGCGGACATCCCGACCCACCGCTTCGTCTTCGTCGGGGCCGAGACGGCGAAGCCCGCGCCCGGCGTGCTGGCGGCGCTCGAGGCCGCCGACGTGGTGCTGATCGCGCCGAGCAACCCGGTGGTGAGCATCGCGCCGATCCTGGCGGTGCCGGGGCTGCGGGAGGCGGTGGCCGGCGGGCCGGCGCCCGTGGTCGGGGTCTCCCCGATCATCGGCGGCGCCCCGGTGCGGGGGATGGCCGACCGCTGCCTCGCCGTGCTCGGCGTCGAGTGCAGCGCCGCCGGGGTGGGCGGCCTCTACGCTGGCCGGTCGGCCGGCGGGCTGCTCGACGGCTGGCTGGTCGCGCCCGAGGACGAGGGGACACTGGTGCCGGCGGTGACCGTACGCTCGGCACCGCTGCGGATGACCGACGAGGCGGCCACGGCGACGATGGTCCGGGCCGCGTTGGAGCTGGTGTGAGGTTGGAGATCCTGCCGGTGCTGGGCATCGGCGACGTGACCGAGGGCGACGACCTGGCGGCGCTGATCGCCACCGCGGCGCCGTGGCTGCGCGACGGGGACGTGCTGGTGGTGACCAGCAAGATCGTGTCGAAGGCGGAGGGCCGGCTGGTCGACGTGCCGGCGGACGGGCCCGAGCGGCTCGCCGCCCGGGACGAGGTGCTGGCCGGGGAGACGGCCCGGGTGGTGGCCAGCCGGGGCGCGACCCGGATCGTGCAGACCCACCACGGCTTCGTGATGGCCTCCGCCGGCATCGACGCCTCGAACGTGGACAAGACCCGGCTGGTGCTGCTGCCGGCGGACCCCGACGCGTCCGCGCGGACACTGCGGGCCGCGCTGCGCGACCGCTACCGGCTGGACGTCGCGGTGATCATCAGCGACACCATGGGCCGGCCGTGGCGCAACGGCCTCACCGACGTGGCGCTCGGGGTGGCCGGGATGCCGGCGATCCGCGACCACCGGGGTGAGATCGACCCGTACGGCAACGAGCTCCAGCTCACCCAGATGGCGGTGGTGGACGAGCTGGCCGGCGCCGGCGAGCTGATCAAGGGCAAGTGCGACCAGGTGCCGGTGGCGGTGGTCCGCGGCTACCTGGGCGTGGGGCGGGACGACGACAACGCAGGCGCCCGGGCGTTGGTCCGCGACGCCGAGCTGGACCTCTTCTCGCTCGGCACGGCCGAGGCACGGGCGGCCGGGCTGCGCGAGGCCGCCACGCTGGCCGACGGCCCCGGCCCGACGCCGGCCGACCCGGCGGCCGTGGACCGGGCGATCGCCGCGGTGGCCGGGGTGCTCGCGCCCGGCACGGTGCTCACCCACGTCACCGACGAGGCGGTACGCGCCGGACTGGTCGCCACCGTGCCCGGCTGGCCGACCCACGCCACCGGGCTGGTGCTGGGCGTCCCGCCCACCCCGGTCGACGCGGCGGACCTGGTGCGCTTCGGGGCCGACCTGCAACGGCTGCGGACCGCGCTGGCCGCCGAAGGGGTCCCCTCGGCGCTGCTGCCGCCACCGCCCGGCACCACCGCCGGCGCCGCGCTGGCCGTCTGACCGGGCCTCGGCGGGTCAGGCGTCGAGGACGGCCCGGCCCAGCGGGGTCAGGGTGTGCAGCACCGTGTTGCGGTCCCGGTGGCTGACCAGCAGGCCGGCGTTGCGCAGCACCGTGGCGTGCTGACTGGCCGCCGCCGCCGAGATGGACAGCCGCCGGGCCAGCTCGCCGGTGGTGCACCCGTCGTCCGACGCGGCCAGCACGGCGGCCCGGGTCCGGCCGAGCAGGGCGGCGAGAGCCTCCCGGCCGCCGTCCGGCTCGGCGACGGCACCGGCGCCGACCGCCAGCCCGCCGAGCCGGTCCACCGGATAGACCAGCACCGGCGGCAGCGCGGGGTCGAGCAGCGCCACCGGGGTCCGGGCGCAGAAGAAGGCCGGCACCAGCATCAGCCCCCGACCGTCCAGGTGCAGCTCGCGGCTGTCCGGGTAGTCGACCACCTCGAGCACGCCGTCGGCCCACCGCATGCTGGGCCGCAGGCTGGCCAGCAGCCCTTCCGGCCCGCCGTCCAGCATCGCCCGGGCCCGCCGCGCCCGGTCGGCCTCGACGGCGGCCTGGATCCGCGGCCAGTACGGCGCGATGGCCACGCTCCGGTAGCGCGTCATCGAGCTGGTGAGGTGGGTCATGATCTCCGGCTCGCCGCGGGCCAGCGCCGCCGCCGAGGTGGGCAGCTCGTTCTCCTCCGCCAGCACGGTCAGGTCACGGCGCAACAGGTCGATCGGGGTGCCCCGGACCGCTTCCAGCCCCGCCTCGAAGCCCTCCCGGCTGGCGTACGGGGTGAGGAAGTCGGGAAAGTAGCCGCGCGGCGGGTTGAGCGCGAGCAGCAGGCGGAACTGCTCGGCCGCGGTCTCCGCCCGCAGCGCACGGGCCACCGAGCGGCGCCACTCCAGCAGCAGCGGCTGGCGCTCCCGGCCCTGGAGCAGGTGCAGGCTGAGGACCAGCTCCCACATCGGATCCGGGGCAGGGGCGACCCGGGTCCGCAGGATGTCCTCGCTCGAAAAGAAGATCTTCAGCATGGAGCACTCCCGAAGGCGGGCGGAGGGAAAGCCCTTACCTTCACCCCGCACTCTACCGCCGGCAGTAATCTCCATCTTTAAGCGTGGGTTGAAAGACCTCGACGGCGGCCGGGCCGGCTGGGCAGACTGCTGGTGCCCGTCGGACCAGGCGGTACCGGCGTTCGGGGGTGGGGCGGGCGACCGGGCGGCAGCACGAGGGTCCGCGGAGACACTCCGCGGAGGTGCCACCCGGTCGTTCCGTGTCCGGCCCACTCCACCGGTCGCCGGGTCACCGGCCCGGGTAGGGAGCGGACGCTCGTAGAGTGTCGGCGTGCACACCGACCTGGGGACGTACGCCGACCTGCACACCGACGCCACCGCGCTGCTGAGCCGCTGGACGGCGACCAGCCCGGCCGCCGCCACCAACCGGGACCGCACCCTGGATCTGCTGGCCGCCGGGCCGGTGGCGCTGAGCCGCGCGCACCGGCCCGGGCACGTGACCGCCAGCGCGCTGGTGCTCGACGCCACCGGTGAGCGGGTGCTGCTCTGCCTGCACGGCAGGTTCCACAAGTGGGTGCAGCTCGGCGGGCACTGCGAGCCCGGCGACCCGACGCTGGTGGCCGCCGCGCTGCGCGAGGCGACCGAGGAGTCCGGAATCGCCGGGCTGACGATCGATCCGGAGCCGATCGACGTGGACATCCACCCGGTCGCCTGCCAGGGCGGCTCGCTGCACTACGACGTCCGGTTCGCCGTGTTCGCCCCGGCCGGCGCGGCCGAGCGGGTCAGCGCCGAAAGCGCGGCGCTGGGCTGGTTCCCGCCGGACCGGCTGCCCGCGCCGCTGGCCGACGGGACCGTCCAACTGATCGCGCCGGCCCTGGCCACGCTGGCCCGCCGCACCGCCGGCTGACCGTCAGAGCAGGCCCTCCTCGCCGCGCTCCTTCAACTCGTCGACCAGCTTCTTCACGTCCTGCGCGCGGTCGCGCGGGCAGACCAGCACGGCGTCCGGGGTGTCCACCACGATCAGGTCGTGCACCCCGACCGCGGCCACCAGCCGGCCGGACTGCGGGACCACCACGCTGCCGGTGGTGTCGTGCAGCAGCACACCCGGCTTGGCGTCGCTGCCGAGCACCACGTTGCCGTCGGCGTCGGCGGGCAGCACCTCGCCGAGGGTGTGGAAGTCGCCGACGTCGTTCCAGCCGAAGTCGCCGGGGACGGTCGCCACCCGGCCGGCGGTCGCCGCCCCCTCCATCACCGCGTAGTCGACGGAGATCTTGGGCAGGGTCGGCCAGACGGTGCCCAGCACGTCGTCCTGCTCCGGGCTGCCCCACGCCGCCGCGATGGCGGTGATCCCGGCGTGCATGGCCGGCTGCTGCCGGGCCAGTTCGGCCAGGAAGACGTCCACCCGCCAGACGAACATGCTGGCGTTCCAGAGGTGCCGGCCGGAGCGGACGTAGCCCTCGGCCACCTCGGCGGCCGGCTTCTCCTTGAACTCGGTCACAGGGCGCAGCGGGCCGTCGCCCACCGGCTCCCCGGTCTCCAGGTAGCCGTAGCCGGTCTCGGGCCGGGTCGGGGTGATGCCCACGGTCATCAGCAGCCCCTGCTCGGCCCCGCCGATGGCCTGGCGTACCACCTCGGCCAGCCGGGCCGGGTCGCCGATCAGATGGTCGGCGGCAAACGAGCCCATCACCGCCGCCGGGTCACGCTCCGCGATCACCGCGGCGGCCAGCGCGATGGCCGCGCAGGAGTCCCGCGGTGAGGGCTCGACCAGGATGTTCTCCTCGGGCAGGCCAGCCAGTTGCCGGGCCACCGCCGCGACGTGCGCGGCCCCGGTGACCACCAGCGTGCGCTCCGGCGTGGTCAACGGCGACAACCGGTCAACCGTCGCCTGCAGCAGCGAGGCCGGTGTACCGGTCAGCGGGTGGAGGAACTTGGGATGGCCGGCACGGGACAACGGCCACAACCTCGTGCCACTGCCACCCGCCGGGATCACGGCGTAGAACATCAGCACATCATGCCCGAAGCGGGCACGCGGTCAGGGACGCTCGCGCCGACCGGCAGCGGCCACTCAGGACCGGGCCCGGCTCCAGGCGGCGGTGTGCACCTCGGCGCTGGACTCCCAGGTGAACTCCTTGGCCCGCTCGAAACCGGCCTTGGCCAGGGCGAGCCGGCGCTGCTCGTCGTCGAGCAGGGCGCCCAGATCGGTGGCGATCTGGTCCGGGTCCTCGCTGGTGTACGCCACCGCGTCGCCACCCACCTCGGGCAGCGAGAGCCGCGGCGTGGTCAGCACCGGCGCGGCGCACGCCATCGCCTCCAGGATGGGCAGACCGAAACCCTCCCCGTACGACGGGTAGGCGGCGACCAGGGCACCGCCGAGGAAGCCGGGCAGGTCGGCGTAGCGGAGGTAGCCCGGACGCAGCAGCCGCAGGTGGGACGGGACCTCGGCCACCGCCCGGTCGATGTCGTCGTCGTGCCCCTGGCCACCGGCGAGCACCAGGGCCGGCGGGTCGTCCCGGTCGGCCACGGCGCGGGCCCAGCCGCGGATCAGGTTGGGCACGTTCTTGCGCGGCTCCTTGGCCCCGAGGAAGGCGACGTAGCTGTTGCTGCCGAGCCCGAGGCGGGCCCGGACCCGGGCCTTCTCCTCCTCGCTCGGGGCGTGGAAGGCGGCCTGGTCGACCCCGTGGTAGGCCACGTCGATCCGGGTCGGGTCGGCGTCCAGCAGGCGGATCAGCTCGTCCCGGGTGGCCTTGCTCGGCACGATCACCCGCTCGGCGCGACGCAGCGAGGTCTTGATCGCGCTGCGGAAGAACGTCCGGCGGGACTTGTCGTAGTGCTCCGGCTCGGTGAAGAAGGTCGCGTCGTGCACGGTGACCGTGACCGGGCAGCCGGCCCGCAGCGGGCAGGTGTAGAAGGGCGAGTGCAGCACCTCGGCGCCCACCTGCTGGGCCAGCAGCGGCAGGCCGGTCTGCTCCCAGGCGAGCCGCGCCGGGCGGTGCGCCACCGCCGCCGGAGCGGGGATCACCTCGGCCGCCGGCAGCATCCGGGTGTACCGCTCCAGATCGGTGCGGAGGCTCACCACCACCAGGTCGACGGCGGAGCCGCAGACCCGGCCGAGGGCGCCGAGCAGGCCGTCGACGTATCTACCGACGCCGCCGCGGTCGGCGGGGACACTCGTGGCGTCGATGAGCACGCGGGGCGGGCGACCGGCGGTCACGGGGCGACTCCTCAGCAAGTCCAGTTGTGGGGAACAACACTGTCGGCAAGCCTACGCCGGGCCCGGGTCCCGGCGGTGACCGCGACCCGACGGTACGCCGACTTGTCCTTGTCATCGAGTACGGGCCACCGGCGCGTATCGTTCGCGCCGATGGCCGACAACATTGCCCGGGTGTTCGCCGACGCGATCGCGACCGACCCCACCCGTCCCCTCCTGACCTGGTACGACGACGCCACCGGCGAGCGCACCGAACTGTCCGGCGCGACCCTGGCGAACTGGGTCGCGAAGACGGTGAACCTGCTCGTCGACGAGGTCGCCCTCGCCCCCGGTGACACGGCCGCCGTGCTGCTGCCGCCGCACTGGCAGACCGCCGCCGTGCTGCTGGGCTGCTGGTCGGCGAAGCTGACCGTGGTGGACGCCCCGGGCGACGTGGACGTGCTCTTCGCCGCCGCCGGGCGGGCCGCCGAGGCGACCGAGTGGTCGGCCGGCGAGCGGTACGCGCTCCCCCTCGACCCGTTCGCCCTGCCGCTGCGGCAGGTGCCGGCCGGCTTCACCGACTTCGTGTCGTCGGTACGCGGCCACGGCGACCACTTCACCGCGTACCCCCAGGGGGGACCGGGGGACGCGGAGCTGCTGGCCCGCGCGCGGGCCCGGGCCGCGGAGCTCTGCCTGACCCCCGGCGACCGCGTGCTGATCGACACCGACCAGCACCCCGACCCGGTCGACTGGCTGCTGGCCCCCCTCACCGCCGGCGCCACCCTGGTGGCCTGCGCCCACCTCGACCCGTCCCGCCTGGACTCCCGCGCCGGCGCGGAAAAGGCCACCCGCACCGTCACCTAGCGTCGATCATGGAGTTGTGGCGCCCGGAAGGAGGCGTTACGCCCCCTTGGTGAGGTGCCACAGCTCCATGATCGGCAGGGCCGGGAGGGGTCAGGCCGGGGTGGAGTGGTTGGTGGGGGCGCGGCGTTGGGCGAAGGCGGCGAAGGCCGTGAGGGAATCCGGGTTGGCCAGGGCGCCCTTGGCGGCGGCGCGGTCGACCGGGGTGCCGGTCAGGATCTTCTTGACCGGGACCTCCAGCTTCTTCGCCGAGAGGGTGCGCGGGACCGCGCGGACCTGGTGGATCTCGTCGGGCACGTGCCGGGGCGACAGCGCGGTCCGCAGCTCGCGGCAGATCAGGCGGCGCAGCGCGTCGTCGAGCTCCAGCCCGTCCGCGAGCACCACGAAGAGCAGCAGCTCGCCGGCGCCGCCCTCGTCGTCCTCCAGGTGCACGACCACCGAGTCGACCACCTCGTCCAGCCCCTCCACCACCGAGTAGAACTCGGCGGTGCCGAGCCGCACGCCACCCCGGTTCAGGGTGGCGTCGGAGCGGCCGGTGATCACGCAGCCGCCGCGCTCGTTGATGGTGATCCAGTCGCCGTGCCGCCAGACCCCCGGATAGACCTCGAAGTACGCCTCGCGGTAGCGGGAGCCGTCGGTGTCGTTCCAGAACCCCACCGGCATGCTCGGCATCGGCTCGGTGATCACCAGCTCGCCGAGCTGGCCGATGACCGGGCTGCCGTCGCCCGAGCGGGCCTCCACCTTCGCGCCGAGCGCCCGGCAGGTGATCTCGCCGGCGTGCACCGGCAGCAGCGGCACCCCACCGACGAAGCCGGTGCAGACGTCGGTGCCGCCGGAGAGCGACTGGAGCTGAAGGTGGTCGCTGACGTTCTCGTACACCCAGGTGAAGCCCTCGGCGGGCAGCGGCGCGCCGGTCGAGCCGAGGCCGCGCAGCGCGCCGAAATCGGCGATCTCGCGCGGCACCAGGCCGGCCTTGCGGCAGGCCAGCAGGAACGGCGCGGACGTGCCGAAATAAGTCGTGCCGGTCGTCGCGGCCAGCCGCCACAGCGCACCCAGGTCCGGGTGGCCGGGGTTGCCGTCGAAGAGCACGATCGTCGCGCCCACCGCCGGGCCGGAGACCAGGAAGTTCCACATCATCCAGCCGGTGGTGGTGAACCAGAAGAACCGGTCCGCCGGGCCCAGGTCGTGCTGCAGGGCCAGCATCTTCAGGTGCTCCAGCAGGATGCCCCCGTGGCCGTGCACGATCGGCTTCGGCAGGCCGGTCGTGCCGGAGGAGTAGAGCACGTAGAGCGGGTGGTCGAAGGGCACGGGCGTGAAGGTCAGCGGCTCGTCGGTCGCCGCCGCCAGCTCCGCCCAGGGGATCGCCCCCGGCGAACCCGCGCCGGCCGGGTCGAGGTACCCGATGTCGACGGTGTGCCGCAGCGACGGCAGCGCGGCCCGGATCGCGGCCACCTCGCCGCGCCGGTCGACGGGCTTGTCGCCGTACCGGTAGCCGTCGACGGCCACCAGGACCTTCGGCTCGATCTGCTGCCAGCGGTCGGTGACACTGCGGGTGCCGAACTCGGGCGCGCAGGAGGAGAAGATCGCGCCCAGGCTGGCGGTGGCCAGCAGCAGCACGAACGTCTCCGGGATGTTCGGCGCGTACACGGCCACCCGGTCGCCGCGGCCGACGCCGAGCCGGCGCAGCCCGGCCGCCACCCGGCGGACCTGCTCGCGCAACTCGGCGGCGGTCAGCGTCTCGGGCGCCCGGGTCTGCCCGTGCGCGACCACCACCGGGTCGTCGTCGCCCCGGCCGGGCATCCGCAGCACGTTCTCGGCGTAGTTGAGGGTGGCGCCGGGGAACCACCGGGCGCCGGGCATGGCCCGGTCGGCCAGGGTCGCCGTCGGCGGGGTGTGCGCGATCACCTCGAAGTAGTCCCAGATCGAGCGCCAGAAGGCGTCCAGGTCGGTCACCGACCAGCGCCACAACGCGTCGTAGTCGGCGAACTCGAGGCCCCGGTGCGACGCCAGCCAGCGCAGGTAGTCACCGATCCGGGACCGCTCACGCACGTCGGCCGGCGGCGTCCACAGCACGTCACCCACTGATCCCACCCTCCCTGAGGCCCGTCACCACACTGTGCCTGGGCCTGGCGCAATCTTGCCCTACCCCGCCTGGCCATTGTCCGCACCGGGTGGCGCCGGCGGGGCGTGGCCGGGCCACACCCCGCGGCGGCAGGCTGTGTGGATCCGGCGCTCAGCCGGCGCGGTGCGCCTGGATCGCGCGCCGGCGGGCGAGCCGGTGGGCGCGGCGGATCTCCGCCTCCCGGTAGCGCCGCTCGTCCTCCGCCGTCTCCGGCAGCACCGGCCGCACCGGGCGGGGCGCGCCGCCCACGTCCACCCCCACGAAGACCAGGTACGCGGTGGCCACCCGCACCGGCTCGTCCTCGGCCGAGTCCCAGCGCTCGGCGACCACCTTCACCCCGATCTCCATCGAGGTGTGCCCGGTCCAGTTCACCTGGGCGTGCGCGTGCACCAGGTCGCCCACCCGGACCGGCTCGGAGAAGACGATCTCGTCGATCGACGCGGTGACCGCGGTGCCCCCGCTGTGCCGGGCGGCGGCCGCCCCGGCGACGTCGTCGACGAACTTCATCAGTACCCCACCGTGCACGGTCCCGTACAGATTGACATCGACGGCAGTCATGATCCGACTGAGCGTTACCCGGGAGTACGAGGTCGGCTTGCCCGCCGGCACGGTGGAGGGGTGATCTGTCATGGCGGAAACGGTACGGTGCGCGGATGCGACATCTCTGGAGCTTCCTCGCCGGGTTGGTGGTGGCGCCCGTCACCTGGGTGCTCGTCACCCTCGGTCAGGACGGATCAGGACGCACCGTCCACCGCTGGGTGGAACTCGGTACGTACAGCACACCCAACCTGATCGAGCCGGCCGTCTACCTCGGCGTCGCCGGCATCCTGCTCGGCCTGCTCGCCACGCTGCGCTTCTCGCCGCTCGGTCCGCTCACGGCCGGGCTGCTGCTGGCCGTCCCGTACCTCGGGATGTTCGTCGCGCCGTTCACCGTGCGTGACGCGGTCCCGCAGAACTGGAAGATGCTCGGGGACCCGCTGCCGCTGCGCCAGCCGTTGGAGAACGGCACGCTGTTCCTCATCGGCGTGCTGCTGCTGATGGCCGTGTTCAGCGTGCAGCGCTGGCGGCGGTGGCCCGACCAGCCCACGGCCGAGGCGGAGCTGACCGCGGCCGCCAAGCCGGCCGAGCCCAGCCCCTCGCTCGGCGACTGGCCGCCGTCCGACGCGACCAAGGACACCGCCCCGCTGACCCTGGGCTATCCCGAGACCCCCACCGAACCCCTGCCCCGCCGCACCGGCGGCGAGTCGCCGTGGTCCGCGCCCCCGCGCCCCGCGAGCCGACCGGAGGGCACCACCGAGTTCCGCTGAACGCCCGCGGGCGGGCCGGCACCCCGGCCCGCCCGCCCGACCTGCCGGGTCAGCCCTTGAGCAGCTGGCGCGCCATGACGATGCGCTGCACCTGGTTGGTGCCCTCGTAGATCTGGGTGATCTTGGCGTCCCGCATCATCCGCTCGACCGGGTAGTCGCGGGTGTAGCCGTAGCCACCGAGCAACTGCACGGCGTCGGTGGTGATCTCCATGGCGGCGTCCGAGGCGAAGCACTTCGCGGCCGCACCGAAGTAGGTCAGGTCGGCGTCGCCCCGCTCCGACTTGCCGGCGGCGGCGTAGGTGAGCTGGCGGGCCGCCTCCAGCTTCATGCCCATGTCGGCGAGCATGAACTGGATGCCCTGGAAGTCCGCGACCGGCTTGCCGAACTGCTTGCGCTCCTGGATGTACCCCTTGGCGTAGTCCAGCGCGCCCTGGGCGATCCCGACCGCCTGGGCGGCGATGGTCACCCGGGTGTGATCCAGGGTCCGCATCGCGGTGGCGAAACCGGTGCCCTCGGCACCGATCATCCGGTCCGCCGGGATCCGCACGTTGTCGAAGTAGACCTCGCGGGTCGGCGAGCCCTTGATGCCGAGCTTCTTCTCCGGCGCGCCGAAGCTCACCCCGGCGTCCGACTTCTCCACCACGAAGGCCGAGATGCCCCTGGAACGGGCTGTGGGATCGGTCACCGCAAAGACCGTGTAGTACTCCGAGACGCCCGCGTTGGTGATCCACCGCTTCACGCCGTTGAGCACCCAGTGGTCGCCGTCCCGGACCGCCTTGGTGGTCATCGAGGCGGCGTCGCTGCCCGCCTCCGGCTCGGAGAGGCAGTACGAGAACATCGCGTCGCCCGCGGCGACCGGGGTGAGGTACTTCCGCTTGAGCTCCTCCGAGCCGGCCAGCAGCAGCGGCATGGTGCCCAGCTTGTTCACCGCCGGGATCAGCGAGGACGAGGCGCAGGCCCGGGCGACCTCCTCGATCACGATGGCCGTGGCCAGCGCGTCCGCGCCGGCGCCGCCGTACTCGACGGGGATGTGCGGGGCGTGGAAGTCGGCGGCCCGCAGCGCGTCGTAGGACGCCTTCGGGAACTCACCGGTCTCGTCCGCCTCGGCGGCGTGCGGGGCGACCTTCGCCGCACAGACCTCACGGACCGCCTCCCGGACCGCCTCGTGCTCCTCCGGCAACCGGTAAACGTCGAACGACTGCTCTGCGGCCATGTCGGCCCTCCCCTTCACCGCTAAAATGCGCAGTCTGTGACGCCCGGAGGCCGCCGACTGCCGCAGACTGAAGGATAGCGACCAGGGTTCAGCCGGACCTTACCGGCGGGTAGGCTCGCGCACGACAGGCGCCGAGACGGCACAACTACCCTCACCCGAAGACAGACGACCCCTCGGTGCCGGGCGTGGCGCCCAGCCGATCGCGACGCAACGAAGCGCCGCCAGTGCGAGCGGAGAGACAGGCGTGACGATTCCGTACCCGAACACCCAGCCGGTACCGGCCATCGCCGCGGTGACCCCGCCCTCGGGTGCGGCCCGGCCCCGGGTCACGTTCCTGGGCACCGGGTACCTCGGTGCGACGTACGCGATCTGCTACGCCGAACTGGGCTACGAGGTGCTCGGCTTCGACGTCGACGCTGACAAGATCGCCAAGCTGAACGCCGGCGAGGTGCCGATCCACGAGCCCGGCCTGGACGAGCTGCTGCGGCGCAACCTGGCCGCCGGCCGGCTGCGGTTCAGCACCGACATCCAGGAGACCGCCGACTTCGGCGACGTGCACTTCATCTGCGTGGGCACCCCCCAGCGGGCCGACGGCATGGGCGCCGACCTCTCCTACGTCGAGGCGTCGGTGACCAACCTCGCCCAGCACCTGACCCGCAAGGCGCTGATCGTGGGAAAGTCGACCGTCCCGGTCGGCACCGCCGAGTGGGTGGAACAGCTCGTCGGCAAGCACACCCCGGTGGACCTGGGCGTCGAGGTGGCCTGGAGCCCCGAGTTCCTCCAGGAGGGCTTCGCCGTCGACGACGTGCTGCGCCCCAACCGGATCGTGGTCGGGGTCAAGAGCGAGTGGGCCAACGGCATGCTCTACGCCGCGCACAAGGGCGTCTTCGACCTCGCCGCCACCGAGGACCGCGAGGTTCCGCTGGTGGTCACCGACTTCGCCACCGCCGAGCTGGTCAAGGTCGCCGCGAACGCCTTCCTGGCCACCAAGATCTCCTTCATCAACGCGATGGCCGAGGTCTGCGAGGCCGCCGGCGGTGACGTCACCCAGCTGGCCCGCTCGATCGGCTACGACCCCCGGATCGGCAACCGCTTCCTCCAGGCCGGCCTCGGCTTCGGCGGCGCCTGCCTGCCCAAGGACATCCGCGCGTTCCAGGCCCGCGCCCAGGAGCTGGGCGCCGGCGAGGCGCTGCGCTTCCTGCACGAGGTCGACCTGATCAACCTGCGCCGGCGGACCCGGGTGCTCCAGCTCGCCGCCGAACTGCTCGGCCGCCGCTCCGGCCCGGCCGGCCCGGACCTCTCCGGCACCCGGATCGCCGTGCTCGGCGCCACCTTCAAGCCGAACACCGACGACGTCCGGGACGCTCCGGCACTCGCGGTCGCCTCGCTGCTGCACAAGGCCGGCGCCGAGGTGCACGTGTTCGACCCGCAGGGCCTGGAGAACGCCCGCCGGGCGGTGCCCGAGCTGGCGTACGAGACGAGCATGACCGACGCGGTCCACGAGGCCGACCTGGTCTGCGTGCTCACCGAGTGGGCCGACTTCCGCAACGCCGACCCGGTCGCCCTCGGCGACCTGGTCAACGGCCGCAAGGTGGTCGACGCCCGCAACTGCCTCGACTCGACACTGTGGACCCAGGCCGGCTGGGAGTACCGGGGCATGGGCCGCCCCTGACCGCGTCGCCCGACGCCGGCCGTGGACCCGCGCCACGGCCGGCGTCTTTTTGTGTCCCGAACGCGCCGACAATTGTCGAAATCCGCGCCCGGTCAAGGCATGCTGCGACTGTGGAGGTCCGCGCAGCGGGCCGGCCGGACGGAGGATGTCGTGCAGACCTTCAGGTGCGCCTCGTGCGGGCGGGAGATCAAGCCGGCCGTGATCTGCCCGCACTGCGGGGCGGACCAGCCACAGTGGGCCGAGCACCTGGCGGACATCGAGCGGTCCATCGCGGAGATGAAGGCGCGTGACGCCGAGATCGCCCGCGAGCAGCGGCAGATCGCGGCCAAGATGCAGGCCGCCCTCTTCCAGCGGGACATCCTCGCGCACGCCGGTGAGGAGCGGATCAAGCAGGCCACCCGGCCCCGCCGGGTGCTGCGCCGCCGGCCCGGCCGGCGCCCGCCGACGGCCACCACCGGCGCGCCGCCCAGGGTGCCCCGCCAGGGCACCCCGCCGCCCGCCCCGGACGACCTCCCGCCGCCCCGGGTCCGGGCACAGTGGCTCGACGTGGACGACCCGGAGCACCCGCCGGAGGCGTCCTCCCGGGAGGTGCAGAACATCCCCCTCGGGCTCGGCGCGCTGCTGCTCGGCGTCGCGGCCGTGGTCTTCGCCGCGGTCGCCACCAGCTCCATGGACGCGCTGGCCCGGCTCGGCGTGCTGCTGGTGGCCACCGTGCTCATGCTGCTCGCGCCCCCCGTGCTGGCCCGCCGCGGCCTCACCTCGACCGCGGAGACCATCGCCGCGGTGGGCCTGCTGCTGCTCCCGCTGGCCGGGTACGCGCTCTGGGCCGTGGACCGGATCGGCGGCGCCACCTCCGGCCCCGCCTTCGCCGGGTCGATCTTCCTGGTCACCACCGTGGTCGCCGTCGGCTACGCGTACGCGACGGGGCTGCGCGCGCCCCGCTTCGCCACCGTCCTCGCCGCGCAGCCGGTGCTGCCGCTGCTGACGTACGAGCGGATCACCGGGCCGGCCGGCTGGGCGCTGGTGCTGACCGTGGTGGCGGTGGCCGACCTCGCCCTGGTCCGCTCGGCGGTGGTGGTCGAACGCCCCGTCCGGCGGGACCTGCCCACCCCGCCGCCGGCCCCGGTCCCGCCCCGGCAACGGGCCACGGACGAGCGGCCCGAGGCGGCCCCGGAGGAGGCGGCCGAGGTGCTCGGCGGGGAGCCGGGCGGCGACCCGGTGACCGCGCCCGCCCGGCCGGTGCCCTGGCTGCGCGAGCTGACCTGGCTGCTGCACGGCACGGCGGTCGCCGTCGCCCTGGCGTACGCGGTCACCGCGCTGCTGCGCGCCGTCACGGTGCCGACCGCCGCCGGGGCGGGGGTGGTGCTGCTGCTGGCCGCGCTGGTCGGGCTGACCGGCACCCTGGTGCTGCGCCGGCCGCCGCTGCCCGACCTGGGCGCCGGCATCGTCACGCTCGCGGTGATCGGCGCGCTGGGCCGGGTCGCCTCGGTCGCCTTCCCCGGCCGGTCCCTGCTGCTCATCGCGGCGGTCATCGCGCTGACCGGGTTCGCGGTCCGGGCCGTGCCGGAGGCCGCCCGGCGGGGCCCGCAACTCGCCTCGGCGGTCGCGCTGACGGTCAGCGGGCTCGTGGTGGCCGGCGGCGCGCTCCGCGCCGGCCTGGCCCCGGTGCGCGCGGCGCTGCCCGCCTGGTCGGCCGACCTGAGCGGGTGGCACGCCGAGCTGGCCACGGCAGTCGGGCCGACCGGCTGGCAGCTCGCCGCGAGCGCGCTGCTGCTCACCGTCGCCGCGGTGATCGCCCTGCCGCCGGAGATCCGGCGCGAGTTCGCGGTGGTCGGGGCGGCGCTGACCGCCCTCGCCGTGCCGGCCTCCCTCGGCCTGGGCTGGGCCGCCGCCTGCTGGCCGATGCTGCTCACCGCGGTGGCCATCGGGGTGCTCGGGCTCTCCGCCGGATCGCGGCGTGCCGCGGTGGCGCACGCGGTCACCGCCGCCGGGCTCGGCCTGGTCGGCGCGGGCGCCGCGCTCGCCCGGCCGGCGCTCACCGCGGCGGCGCTGACCCTGCTCTTCCTGGCCAGCGCGCTCGTCTCGCTGGCGCCCCGGGTCCGGATCGCCGCCACCGCCGCCGACACGGTGTCCGGCTGGGCCGCCGGCGGCGCCGCGTTCGCGCTGCCCGGGGCGGTGGCCGCGTTCGTCGCCGCCACCGAACCGGCCGCGCCGGCCCGCACCGCGGCCGACCTGCGCGAGCTGACCGTCCCGATCCTCGCGGCGAGCTTCCTCGGCGTCTGCGTCACGCTCGGCTACGCCGCCGTCGTCCAGGTCGCCCAGCGGCATCTCAGCGCCCCGCACGCGGTCGGCACCGTGCTGGGCGCCGTGGCGGTCGCCGCCGCCGGGTTCGGCGCGCCGGGCGCCACCGCCGCCGACGCCTGGGTGGGTGGCCTGCTCCTGCTCGCCGCCGCGCTGCTGGCGCTGGCACCCCGGATCGACGCGGGCCGCCGCTCCGACCTGACGCTGGACGGCTCCGACCTGGCCCTGGCGGCGACCACGGCGGCGCTCATCGCCACCCTGGTCCGGATCACCGCGGTGCTCGCGCCCGGCGGCCAGCTCGTGGTGGCGGCCGCGCTGGTGCTGGTGGTGGCCGTCGCCGCCCGTGCCCTGCCCGAGGAGTGGCGGCGCGGGCCGATCCTCGGCGTCACCATCGGCGGCACGCTGATCGGCCTGCTCGCCGGCTGGACCGCGCTGCGCGGCGGCGTCGGTGTGCTCGCCACCCCCGGCCCGATCTGGGCCGGTGACCTCACCGGCTGGCCGGCCGCGCCCACCGGTGGGGCGACCTGGCAGGCCCCGGTGGCGCTGGCCCTGCTGGCGGTGACCGCCGGCATCCTGCTGCCGCCGCCCTGGCGCTACGACGTGTCCGGCGTCGCCGCCGTGCTCGCCACCATCGGCGCGCCGGCCGCCTTCGACCTGCCCTGGTGGTCGCCGGTGCTGGTGGGGGCCATGGTTGCCACGGTGTTCGGGATGGCGGCGGTGGCCGCGGCCGATCCGCGGGCCGCGCTGTCCCGGGCCACCGTGGCCGGGGTGGTCGCCCTGCACGCGGCCGGGGCCGGGCTGGTCCGGCCGTGGACCACCGCGCTGGCCCTGGGCAGCATCGTGTTGATCGGGGTGGTGGTGGCGGCCCTGGCCCGGGCGATCGCCCCGTCGCTGGTCGAGGACGTCCGCTCCGAGGGGATGCCCGGGCACCTGGTGCAGGTGGGGGGCGCGGCGCTGGGCGCCGCCCTGCTCGCGCTGCCCGGTGCGGTCGCCGCCCTGGCCGCCGAGTACGGGCGTTCCCCCCAGGTGGTGCTGACCGCCGCGCTCGCCGCGTCCAGCATCGGCCTGGCCGCCGTCGCGGCCGCCCGCCGGCAGATCCCGCAGTACCTGCCGTACGCGAGCGTCGCCGTGGCGGGCGGCGCCACGGTGAGCGCGATCGCCGCCGTCATCACCCACCTGCCGTCCGGCGTGTACGCGGCCGCGGCGGCGCTGCTCGGTGTCCTCGCCGAACTGGTCCGCGCCGCCACCGTCCCGCCGGCCGGCTCGGCCCAGCCGGTCCGCCGTTGGTCGGTGCTGCTGAACGGGGCACTGCGCCGCGACGGCGACACCGACCTGCGCTGGCGGGTCAGCCCGGCCGCCGGTGCGCTCGCCGCGGCCCTGCTGCCGACCGCGCTCGCCCTGGTCACGCTGCTCCCGCCGCTGGTCGTGGCGCTGGTCGGGCCGATGGAGGTGCTGTCCCGGGTGTGGCAGGGCCCGCCGCCCGAACTGCTCACCCCGCCGGCCGACGCGGTCGATCCGACCCACGTGCTGACCGCGTTCCTGCTGACCGTGACGGCGGCGCTCGCCGCGACCGGCTTCAGCGGCGGGCGGCGCAGTCGGGCGGTGCCGGTGGTGCTCCCGGGCGCGGCGGTGACGCTGCTGATCACGCCGGTGGCGCTGGGCCAGGGCTGGCCGGAGACCGCTCTGGCCGGGCTGGCCGTCTTCACCATCGCCATGCTGGGCCTGGCGTTGACCCCGCCCCCGCCGCTGGTCGAGCCGGCCCGCTCGATCCGGGTCGCCCGGGTGCTGGTGTTCGCGATCGGGCTGGCCGCCGGGGGCGCCGGGCTGGCCGGCAGCCTCGCCACCCGGGAGTTGACCCTCTTCACGCTGGGCGGGGCGGTCGGCGTCGGGGCGGTGGCCGCGTTCTTCGGCACCACCCAGCGGGCCCGCATCCTCGGCTGGCTGTTCGGCTCGCTGATGGCCGAGCTGTTCGTGCTCACCCTCGGCCTGGTCGCCGGGCTCGCCGCGGTCTGGTCGGCGTTCGGGGTGCTGGCCGTGGGCGCGGCGCTCCAGGTCTTCGCCGCCACCCTCCCCCGGTTGCGCCGGCCCGAGGCCTACCGGGAGGCGGCCACCGTCGAGTGGACCGGGTACGCCGCCGCGCTCATCGCGCTCGCCCTCGCGTACGACTCGCCCCGGCACATCGCCGCGCTGCTGGCCGCCTGGGGCGCCGTGCTCGGGGTGGCCGCCACCCGGCCCGGCCGCCGGCCGGTGGAGCGGCGGATCCTGTTCTGGGCGGTGGTGGTCTGCGAGATCAGCGCCTGGTGGATCCTGATGCGGGTGGCCGAGGTGGCGCTGCCGGAGGCGTACACGCTGCCGTTCGCCGCGCTCGCCCTGCTGGTGGGGGTGCTGGAGCTGCGCCACCGGCCGGACCTGTCGAGCTGGGTGGCGTACGGGCCGGCGCTGGTCGCCGCCTTCCTGCCGACGCTGGCGATCGTGGTGGCCACCGACTCCACCATGCTGCGCCAGGTGCTGCTGCTGCTCGGCGCGGTGGCGGTGCTGATCTTCGGGTCGATGACCCGGCAGCAGGCCCCGGTGATCGTCGGCGCCTCGGTCACCGCGATCGCCGCCGTGCACGCGCTGATCAGTCTCGGACCGTGGGTGGTGCTGATCCCCGTCGGCATCGTGCTGCTGGTGCTCGGCGCCAGCAACGAGCGCCGCCGCCGCGCCCAGGAGCGCCTGCAGACCGCGCTGCGCGGCATGCGCTGACCCCGCCGACGCCCTTGATCCGCCCCGAATGCCGCAAGTCGGGGCCTCCGGAGCGGCGGTAGCCCCAACCTGCCGCAAACCGAGTCGATCAAGCGGGCCGGCGGCCGGACGACCAGGCCGGGCCGAGGCGGCCAGGCCAGGCCGGGCCAGACGGGGCCGGACCGGGCCAGACCGGGCCGAGGCGGGGACAGGCCGAGGCGGGGCCAGGCCGGGCCAGGCCGGGCCAGGCCGGGCCAATGCGGGGCCAGGCCGGGGCCGGGGTGTCAGGACAGGGAGGCGCGGAGGGCGGCGTCCTTCTCGGCGACCAGCTTCTCCAGGCTCGCCTGGTAGTCGGCCATCCGCTTGAGCAGCGCCGGGTCGGACGCGCCCAGGATGCGCACGGCGAGCAGGCCGGCGTTGCGGGCGTTGCCGATGGAGACCGTGGCCACCGGCACGCCGGCCGGCATCTGGACGATGGAGAGCAGCGAGTCCATCCCGTCCAGGTGCTTCAGCGGCACCGGCACGCCGATCACCGGCAGCGGGGTGACCGAGGCGACCATGCCCGGCAGGGCGGCCGCGCCGCCGGCCCCCGCGATGATCACCTTCACGCCCCGGTCGGCGGCGTCCCGGCCGTACTCGATCATCTTGACCGGGGTCCGGTGCGCGGAGATCACCTGGACCTCGTACGGCACGCCGAACTCGTCCAGCACCTCGGCGGCGGCCTTCATGGTCGGCCAGTCCGAGTCGCTGCCCATGATCAGCCCGACGGTGCTCACTCTGGTTGTCCCTTCGTCCGCGGCTGCGGGGCTCGCAGGCTCACTCCGCGCGCTCACTGATGTCCGTCGCGCAGCCAGCGGGCGGCTCGCGCGGCGCGGGCCCGTACGTCGGCCAGGTCGGCGCCGAGCACGGTGACGTGCCCGATCTTGCGGCCCGGGCGCACCTGCTTGCCGTACAGGTGGACCTTGGCGCCGGGCTCGGCGGCGAAGAGGTGGTGCAGCCGCTCGTCGAGGGAGATGCCGCCCGGCTCGCCGCCGAGCACGTTCGCCATCACGACGACCGGCGCGGTGAGCGAGGTGTCGCCCATCGGGTAGTCGAGCACGGCCCGCAGGTGCTGCTCGAACTGCGAGGTCCGGGCCCCCTCGATGGTCCAGTGGCCGGAGTTGTGCGGCCGCATGGCCAGCTCGTTGACGATCAGCCCGTCGGGCGTCTCGAACAGCTCCACGGCGAGCAGGCCGACGACGCCGAGTGCGGTGGCCAGGTCGATGGCGAGCTGCTGGGCGGCGAGCGCCTGCTCCTCGGCCAGGCCGGGCGCGGGGGCCAGCACCTCGACGCAGATGCCGTCCTGCTGCACCGTCTCCACCACCGGGTACGCGGCGACCTGCCCGAACGGCGAGCGGGCCACCTGCACGGCCAGCTCCCGGCGCAGCGCCACCCGCTCTTCGACGATCAGCGGGGTGCCGCCGGCGAGCAGCGTCGCGGCCAGTTCCTCGGCCTGGACCGCGTCGTCGACCAGCCAGACGCCGCGGCCGTCGTAGCCGCCCCGGGCCGCCTTGAGCACCACCGGCCAGCCGACCTCCGCGCCGAAGGCGACCAGGTCGGCGGGCTGCTCGACCGGACGCCACGCCGGATTCGGCGCACCCAGCTCACCGAGGCGCTCCCGCATCACCCGCTTGTCCTGGGCGTGCACCAGCGCCTCGGCGGGCGGGAAGAGCTTCGCCCCCTCCTCGGTGAGGGTGCGGATGTGCGCGTTGGGCACGTGCTCGTGGTCGAAGGTGACCACGTCGCAGCCCTTGGCGAAGGTGCGCAGCGCGGCCAGGTCGGTGTGGTCGCCGTACTGGACGTCGGCGGCGACCAGGGCGGCGCCGTCGTCCGGGGCGAGCGCGAGCACGCGCAGCGACTGGCCGAGGGCGATGGCGGCCTGGTGGGTCATCCGGGCCAACTGGCCACCGCCCACCATGCCGACGACAGGCAGTCCGGTACGGGAATCCATAGCGCCGCCAGCCTATCCGGGGCGGTGCTCGCACCGCCCCGGAGGGCCGAGGGTGCGGCGGGTGATCAGCCGACGGCGGTCACCGCGATCCGGCGCGGGGCGCGGGCGATCTCCCGCACGGTGGCCCGGGCGATCAGCGCGGAGCCGATCACGGTCGGGGCGAGCCAGGCGATCAGGTTGCCGTCGGTCATCTGCACGGCGAACCCGGTGACGAAGGCGATCACCGTGCTGCCCATCAGGTTGAGGTGCCAGATCCGCCAGCCGCGCGGGCCGAGGCGGCGCGGGCGGCGGCGGGCGATCAGGACGCCGCCCACCAGCCAGCCGAGGGTGAGTGCGCCGAGCACCGCCAGCCCCCACAACCGGGCCGGATCGAGGGCGAAGAGGCCGAGCGCGCTGAGGCTGAGGCCGAGGGCGGCGCCCGCGTAGACCCGGCCGAGCCGGGGGTGCCGGCCCCGCCGTTTCGGAGCGAGCAGCACGGGCAGGGCGAGCAGCAGCCCGAGGCTGCCGCTGACCGCGTGGACGACAACGAGAAACGTACCCATGACAGCCTCCCCCGCCAGCCGACCTCCCACTGTGGGAGGTCGCCGAAGCCAGCATGCGACCTGACACAATGGGATGTCAAGCATCATTCGAAGGAGCATCCGATGCCGGACCGGCCGCTGAACGCCACCGCCGCCTCCCTGCTGGGCTTCCTGCACGACGGCCCGATGACCGGCTGGGACCTGGTCGAGTACGCGCAGCAGCGGATCGGCGGATTCTGGTCCCTGACCCAGAGCCAGGTCTACCGGGAACTGGCCGCGATGGCCGCCGCCGGGCTGGTCCGGGCCGGCGAGCGGGGGCGGCGCGACCGGCAGCCCTACGAGATCACCGAGGCCGGCCGCGCGGCCTTCGCCGAGTGGGCCGCCAACCCCCCGGCGGAGGAGGCCATCCGGTTCCCGCTGCTGCTGACGGTGCTCTTCGGCCGGCACCTGCCGCCGGAGCGGCTGGCGGAATACCTGGCCACCCACCGGGCCACCCACGCCGACCGGCTCGCCGGGTACGAGGCGGTGGCCGCCGCGCTGCCCGCGGAGGCCGACGACATCGACCCCTACTCGGTGGCGACGCTGCGGTTCGGGCTGGCCTACGAGCGGGCGGTCCTCGACTGGTTCGACGCCCTGCCGGGGCCACTGCGCCCAGCGGACGGGCACGGCGAAGCCCCCGCGGGAGGCGCGGCCACCCCGCCCGCCGCCGATTGACATGATCAGGGCATGAGCACCCGCGACCTGCTGCGCGGGCTTCCCGTGCTCGCACACGAGATGCCCCCGTTCGACCCCGCCGACACGCCCGACGCCCCGGTTCCGCTCTTCGCCTCCTGGCTGGCCGGGGCGATCGACGCCGGCGCGGACGAACCACATGCGATGACCGTCTCGACCGTCGACGCCGACGGCTGGCCGGACGCGCGGGTGCTCATCCTCAAGGATCTGGACGCCGCCGGGTGGCACTTCGCCACCACCTCGACCAGCGCCAAGGGGCGGCAACTCGCCGCCAACCCGCGGCTCGCGCTCAGCTTCCACTGGCGGGAGCAGGGCCGGCAGGTCCGGGTACGCGGCACCGCCCGACCCGCCGATCCCGACGTGTCCCGGCGGGACTTCCTGGCCCGGCCGGAGGGCTCCCGGATCGCGACCCTGGCCGGCCGGCAGAGCGCCGTCCTGCCCGACCGGGCCGAACTGGACCGGGAGCTGGCCGCGGTGCGCGCCCGACTGGCCGCCGACCCGGACCTGGTCGCCGAGGGGCACACGGTCTACACGGTCACCCCCGAGACGGTCGAGTTCTGGCAGGCCGACCGGGAGCGCCGGCACGTCCGGCTGCGCTACCGCCGGGCCGCGGAAGGCTGGGAGCGCGAGCTGCTCTGGCCGTGACCGCTCAGCCGAGCTCGGCGACCAGCTCGTCGACCGAGGTCACCGGCCGCTGGCAGACGAAACTCCGGCACACGTACGCGGCCGGCCGCCCGTCGACCAGCGGTCGGTCCGCCAGCAGCGGCACCCCGGGCTGGTCGGGGCGACCCGCCACCACCACCGCGCCGGGCGGGGCGTGCCGGTGCGCGGCCGCCAGCAGCGGCTCGCCGACCGGGTCGTCGGTCACCACGGCGATCTCGTACGGGCCGGAGAGCAGCGCCTCGCCGACAGCCGCCGCGTACCCGGTGAACCGGGCGTGCCGGCCGACGATCGGCGCGACGGTCGACAGGGCCGCCTCGGCCGCCTCCCGGTAGCGCGGCTCCCCGGTCAGCGCCGCGTACGCGACCAGCGCCGCCACGATCGCCGAGCGGCCGGACGGGGTGGCGTTGTCGGTCGGGTCGGCCGGCCGGGTGACCAGCCGCTCGGCGTCGTCGGCGGTGTCGTAGAAGCCGCCGTCCGGCGCGGCGAACCGGGCCAGCGCCACGTCGAGCAGCTCACCGGCCAGCGCCAGCCAGCGCCCCTCGCCGGTGAGCTGGTGCAGGGCGCAGAACGCCTCGGCCACGCAGCCGTAGTCCTCCAGCACGCCGGCCGGCTCGCCGACCACCTTGTCCCGGGAGACCCGGCGCAGCCGCCCGTCCACGATGTGCACGCTGGCCAGGTGCTCGGCGGTGTCCCGCATGGCCCCGTCGGCGACGATGGTGACGCCCTCCATCAGGTTGGCGTCCTCGTCGTCGGGGGACGCGTAGAGCGCGGCGACCTGCTGGAACTCGGCGATCGCGGTGATCGCCAACCCGTTCCAGGCGGCCACCACCTTGTCGTCCCGGGCCGGCTGCGGGCGGGTGTCCCGGGCGGCGAGCAGCCGCGCCACCACGTCCTGCCAGCGGCTCCGCACCGCCGGGTCGGCGTCGTCCACGTCCCGGGCCAGCCGCAGCACGCTGGTGCCGTGTTCGACGAGCCTCCTGCCGTCCGGAGTGCCGTCTTGCGGCGCGGAGGCGGAATGAGGCTCGAAGGTGCCCTGCTCGGTCACCCCGAACAGGTCGGCGGCGAAGCGGCCGTCCTCCTCCCCCAGCACCTCGACGAGCTGGGCCGGCGTCCAGACGTAGGTGAGACCCTCGACGCCCGCGGTGTCGGCGTCCAGCGCGGACGCGAAGCCCTCACCGGGCTTGTGCAGCTCGTCGGCGAGGAAACGGGCGGTGTCCCGGGCCACCCGGCGGGCCAGCCGGTCACCGGTGAGCCGCCACAGCTGGGTGTAGACCCGCAGCAGCAGGGCGTTGTCGTAGAGCATCTTCTCGAAGTGCGGCACGGTCCAGTGGCCGTCCACCGAGTAGCGGGCGAACCCGCCGGCGAGCTGGTCGTGCAGGCCGCCGCGGGCCATCGCCTCGGCGGTGTGCCGGGTGATCTCCAGGCTGCGGGCCGAGCCGGTGCGCTGGTGGTGCCGGAGCAGGAAGAGCAGGTTCATGTGCGGCGGGAACTTCGGCGCACCGCCGAACCCGCCGTTGGTCTCGTCGTACTCCTGCGCGAGCTGGGCGGCGGCGGCGTCGAGCAGGTCGGCGGTGAGCGGGGCGGTCAGGCCGCCCACGGCCTGCGCGCCGCCGATCGCCTCGACCACGGCGGCGCCCTGGCGCAGCACCGCCTCCCGCTGGTCCCGCCAGGCGCTGGCGACCGAGCCGAGCAGCCGGACGAAGTTGGGCCGGGGGAAGTACGTGCCACAGAAGAACGGGGTGCCGTCCGGGGCGGCGAAGACCGTCATCGGCCAGCCGCCCTGCCCGGTCATCGCCTGCGTGGCGGTCATGTAGACCGCGTCCACGTCGGGCCGCTCCTCCCGGTCGACCTTCACGCAGACGAAGTCGTCGTTCATCAGCCGGGCCACGGCCTCGTTCTCGAAGGACTCGTGGGCCATCACGTGGCACCAGTGGCAGGCCGCGTAGCCCACCGAGATGAGCACCGGCACGTCGCGCCGTTTCGCCTCGGCGAACGCCTCCTCGCCCCACGGCCACCAGTCGACCGGGTTGTCGGCGTGCTGGAGCAGGTACGGGGACGTGGCGTCGGCGAGTCGGTTCACCCGACGACCATAACCAGACCCGACGCCCGCCGTCGGGTCACCCGCGGACGGGTCCGGGACGCTGGCTGCCGCACGCACCCGTCCGGGACAACGGCCGCCGCCGGCCGCGCCCCCCGGGGGTCAGGAGGCGCCGTCGGCGCGGAGCGGGAAGACGTTGCCCTGGGCGTTGTCGCGCAGCGACCCCAGCACCGCCCCGATCTTGTCCGCCGGCATCGGCTTGAAGAAGTGGTAACCCTGCGCCGAGGTGCAGCCCAGCTCCGCCAGCGCGGTCCGCTGCTCGGCGGTCTCCACCCCCTCGGCCACCACCCGCAGGCCCAGCTCCTGGGCGAGCCCGACCGTGGTCCGGACGATCGCCGCCGCCTCCGGCGAGTCGGCCATCCGGAGCACGAAGGACCGGTCCACCTTCAGCTCGTCCACCGCGATCCGGGTCAGGAAGGTCAGCGACGAGAACCCGGTGCCGAAGTCGTCGACGGCCAGCTGCACGCCCATCGTCCGGAGGGTGGTCAGCACCTCGTCGATGACCTCCAGCTCGCTCATCACCACCGTCTCGGTGATCTCCAGGACCAGCCGGCGCGGCGGGACCTGGTGCCGGCGCAGCGCGTCGCCGATCTCGCCGGGCAGCCGTGGGTCGAGCAGGCTACGCGCCGAGAGGTTGACCGAGATCGGCACGTCCAGCCCTTCGCGGGCCCAGTCGGCGGCCACCGCGAGCGCCTTGTCCAGCACGTACCGGGTGAAGGTGCCGAGCTGCTCGCTGTTCTCCACCGGCCGGATGAAGTCGGCCGGGCCGAGCCAACCCCGGCGCGGGTGCTGCCAGCGGATCAGCGCCTCCACCCCGGTCGGCGCGCCGGTGGTCAGGTCCACCGCCGGCTGCAACGCCAGCACCAGCTGGTCGTCGGCCTCCAGCGCCTCCCGCAGCTCGGCGAGGAGCGCCAGGTGGTCGGTGCTCGCCGCGTCCCGGGAGCTGTCGTACGCGGCGACGCTGCCGCCGCCCTCCTTCGCCTGGTACATGGCGATGTCGGCCCGGCGCAGCAGCTCGGTCATGTCGGCGGTACCCGCGTCGGCGACCACCACCCCGACGGCCACCTCGACGGACATCCGCACCCCGGCCACCTCGGTCGGCGCGGCCAGCCGCTCGGCGATCTCCCGGGCCTGGCGCAGCGCGTACGCGATCGGGGCGGTCCGGTCGTCGAGCACCGGGACCGCGGTCAGCAGCAGGGCGAACTCGTCGCCGCCGAGCCGGCCGAGCAGGTCGCCGGGGCGGGCCAGGGCGGCCAGCCGGCTCGCGGTCAGCCGGAGCAGTTGGTCGCCCGCGGCGTGCCCCAGGGTGTCGTTGACCTCCTTGAACTGGTTCACGTCGAGCAGCAGCAGCGCCACCGGATGATCGTGCGCGAGCTGCCGCAGCGCCTGGTCGCCCTTGGTGAGCAGGGCGGCCCGGTTGAGCAGCCCGGTGAGCTGGTCGTGCACCGCCTCGTACGACGAGCGGGCGGTGACCAGCCGCAGCTCCCGGTGGGTGGCGGCGTCGTGCAGGGCGGCGGCCAGGGCGTCGCCGAACGCGGCCACCCCGTCCCGCTCCCGGGCGCTCGGCGGGGCGGACCGGGGGAAGTGCACCCGCAGCCGGCCCACCTCGGCGCTGCCCACCGTGAGCGACCGCACCAGCTCGTGCTCCCCGGCGCCGGCCGTGGCCGGGGGTGTGATCTCGCGGTCGCGCACCTGACCGCCCGCGTCGGCCCGGTAGCGCCGCCACCGGCCGTCGCCCCGGGCCACGTCCACTTCGACCAGTTCGGCGCCGAACAGCGACAGCGCGCCGGACACCGCGGCCGTCGCCACGCCCCGCTCGTCGAGCTGGTTGAGCGCGGCGGTGGCCTCGGCGAACGCCCGCCAGGTGCGCCGCTCCTGGTCGGCCCGGAGCCGGTGCCGGTAGGTCTGCTGGAGCAGCCAGAGCGGCGGCGGCAGGAGCAGCAGCCAGCGGGCGTCCAGCTCGAGCAGGGTGACCACCACCAGGCCGACGGCCACGTTCCCGACGAACATCAGCAGCTTGCCGCGGAGCGCCGCGAGCAGCGGCGGGCCGATCGGGATGCCGTGCCGCAACGCCAGCGTGGCCCCGCCCAACCAGACGGTGGTCAACAGGTACGTCACCGAGCCGGCGACCAGCGCGAGGGCCAGTTCGGGGGTCGGCGCGGCCAGCAGCGGCCGGCCGAGCGCGGTGGCCACCACCGCGGCGAGCGCCGCGGCGGCGGTCAACGAGCCGATGATCCGGACCAGCTCCAGCACCGGGCGGCGGTCGGCGAGCAGCGACATCGCCGTCCAGGCGGCCCCGACGCCGAGCAGGGTCGCGGCCGGCAGCCAGCCGGCCGGCGCGACGTAGAGGCAGACGACCAGCGCCGCCTCGCCCCAGGTGATGCTGACCATCCCGGTCGCGGTGCGGAACCGCAGGCGGGCGAGCTGGGCCACGGCGACCGCGGCGACCGCGATGCCGAAGCGGGCGGCCGGCGGCAGCGGATCGTCCGGTGGCAGGGACGCGGGACCGGTGAGCCCCAGCACGGTGGCCACCAGGGCGGTCACCGCGACGGCGCCGGTCAGCAGGAGAACACCGACCGGCGTGCCGCGCAGGCCGAGCCGGTCGGGGCGGTCACCGCCCCTGCCGGAGGTCACGGGCCCACCCCGTCCGGCGGTGGTCCGAGGGCACGGCGGGCGGCCACGGCTGCCACGAACATCGGCGCCCCCCTTCCGCGCACGGCTCAGGGACTTTTGGTCCCCCGGCGGAAGGCTAAGCCAAAGCCGGTGGTCGCAACAGGGGGCGACGACCGGCTTCGACGTGATTCATGCGCCGACTACCCGTTTCGGCGCTGCTCGGAGCCGTTGGGAGCCCCCGGGTGCGATTCCTGCGCGGTGGGCCCGTCTGTCGGATCGGCGACTGCCGCGTCGGTCCGGGTGTGGTCGGCCGGACCGCCCTGCTGGGGGAACCGGTCCGGCAGCCGACGCAGCCGGGCGTTCATGTTGCGGATCAGCAGGATGGTGGCGGCGGCGAGCAGCAGGATGAGGAAGAGACCCATCGGACCGGCCAGCCCACCCGTACGGGTGTCACCGAAGTTGTTCTCCGCGAGCACCTGGGCGGTGGTCAGCATGGTGTTCCTCCGATATGTGGCTGCCCACCAGGGTAGCCCCCCCGCCGGATCAGCAGGCATGGGCCGTCTCCCGGACCCCGGCGAAGAGGTCCGACTCGGGCAGCGGGCTGTCCACCAACGAGCGGGCGAGCTGGTAGTCCTCCGTCGGCCAGGCGCGCTGCTGCAGGTCCATGGGCACCTGGAACCAGAAGCCGTCCGGGTCGATCTGGGTGGCGTGGGCGCGCAGCGCGTCGTCGCGGACCGGGAAGTATTCCGCGCACTCCACCCGGGTGGTGATCCGGCCGCCCTTGTCCTCCCGGTCCTCCCAGCGCTTCATCCAGTCGCCGTACGGCGACTCCAGGCCGGCGGCGAGCATCCCCTCGTGCAGCGCCATGATCTTCGCCCGGGAGAACCCGATGTCGTAGTAAAGCTTCAACGGCTGCCACGGCTCGCCCAGCTCGGGGTAGCGCTCCGGGTCGCCCGCGGCCTCGAACGCGGCCACCGTCACCTGGTGGGTCATGATGTGGTCCGGGTGCGGGTAGCCGCCCTCCTCGTCGTAGGTGGTGACGACGTGCGGGCGGAACTGGCGCATCAGCCGCACCAGCGGGGCGGCCGCGACCTCGACGTCCTGCAGCGCGAAGCAGCCCCCGGGCAGCGGCGGCAGCGGGTCGCCCTCGGGCAGCCCGGAGTCGACGAAGCCGAGCCAGGCCTGCTCGATGCCGAGGATCGCGCGGGCCGCGTCCATCTCGGCCCGGCGGATCTCGCCGATGTTGGCCCAGACGTCCGGCCGGTCCATCTTCGGGTTGAGCACGCTGCCCCGCTCGCCACCGGTGCAGGTGACGACCAGGACATCCACCCCCTCGGCGACGTATTTCGCCGTGGTCGCGGCGCCCTTGCTCGACTCGTCGTCGGGATGGGCGTGCACCGCCATGAGACGCAACTGCTGGGCCACCTTCGGCTCCTCGTCTGTGCCGGCCGGTCGGACCCGCCCGGGCCGGACCGGCTGACCTGCCGGAATCTCCCCCCGCGCCCGCGAAAGCCCCCGTGCTGGCCGGCCGGTGCCGCGCCCGACCTGCCATCCTTGACTCAGCGCCGGGCTGGGAAGATGGACTCTGCCATTCTTGCCGATGCCGCCGACAACAACGCCAGGAGATACCCGCCGGTGAGCGAGACGCACGCCACAATCGCACCGGGTGAGCCGGTCTTCCCGCCCGGCCGCTACGGCCGCCGCCGGGAGCCCGGCCGCCGCCGTCCGCTGTTGCCGGCCCTGGTGGCGGTCGTGCTGCTGGCCGTCCTCGGGCTGGCCGCCGCGAAGCTCTACCGCCAGTACGGCGACCCCGACTACCGCGCCGAGGTGATCACCTACACCGGGATCACCGACTCCCGGGTGGTGGTCGACTTCCGGGTCACCGTGCCGCCCGGCGGTTCGGCGACCTGCCTGCTGCGGGCCCGCGCCCACGACGGCGCCGAGGTGGGACACGTCGAAGCGACCGTGACCGCCGCCGCCGGCCAGCGGCACGTCACCGCGCAGCAGGAGGTGCCCACCACCGCCCGGCCCTTCATCGGCGAGGTGCTGCGCTGCCGCCCGGCCGGCTGACCGGCCCGGACCCGGCTTTTCACCCCCGGCAGCGGGGGTGATCGGCGACACCCCGTGGTGTGCGGCACTGGTAACTTGGAAGTTCACCTGTCAGCCAGTCCGTACCAACCGAGGAGACCGCCTGTGTCCACCAAAGGCAACGAGGCGCCCGCCACCTGGCTGTCCCAGGACGCATACGACCGCCTGAAGGCTGAGCTCGACGAGCACATCGCCAACCGGCCGGTCATCGCCGCCGAGATCAACGCCCGGCGCGAAGAGGGCGACCTGCGGGAGAACGGTGGCTACCACGCCGCCCGGGAAGAGCAGGGCAAGGCCGAGGGGCGCATCCGCTACCTCCAGGAGCTGCTGCGCACCGCCAAGGTGGGCGAGGCGCCGACCGCCGACGCGGTGTCGCCCGGCATGGTGGTGACGATCTACTTCGACGACGACGCCAACGACACGGAGACCTTCCTGCTCGGCTCCCGGGAGATCGCCTCCACCACCGACCTGACCGTCTACAGCCCCGAGTCGGCGCTCGGCAAGGCGATCCTCGGCGGCAAGGCGGGCCAGACCTGCACCTACACGGCGCCCAGCGGCGCCGACATCAAGGTGACGGTGGTCAAGTTCGAGCCGTTCTCCGGCTAGCAGACATCCGGACCCGCGCCGGGTGGCTCGGGTCCGACCCGACCGAGGCTGACAGGCTCCTCGGACCCGAGCCACACCGCGAACGCCCCGGCTGACCGGCCGGGGCGTTCGCGTTCCCGCCGGCCGGCGCGGCTCACGACTCGGCCGCGAAGACCACCTGGTAGCCGCTGGCCCGCAGGGCGCTGATCAACGTGTCCGAGTGCTCCACCCCGCGGGTCTCCACCGACAGGGCCACCTCCACCTCGCCCAGGCGCAGGTGCGGGTTCGCCCGCTGGTGCTCGACGTCCACCACGTTGGCCCGGTGCTCGGCGATCTCGCTGAGCAGTGACGCGAGCTGGCCCGGCCGGTCCGTGCAGCGCACCGTGACCCGCAGGTAGCGGCCGGCGGCCGCCAGGCCGTGCTCGATCACCCGGAGCATGAGCAGCGGGTCGATGTTGCCGCCGGAGAGCACCGCCACCACCGGCGTCCGCACCCCCTCGACCACCCCGGCCAGCAGCGCCGCCACGCCGACCGCCCCGGCCGGCTCGACCACCTGCTTACCCCGCTCCAGCAGCATCAGCAGCGCCCGGGAGATGTCCTCCTCGGAGACCGTGACGATCTCGTCGACCAGCTTGCGGACGTGGGTGAAGGTCAGCTCGCCGGGGCGGCCCACCGCGATGCCGTCGGCGATGGTCGAGAAGGAGGGCAGGCGTACCGGCTCGCCGGCCTTGAGCGAGGGCGGGAAGGCGGCGGCGCTCGCCGCCTGCACCCCGATCACGCGTACGTCGGGGCGCAGCGCCTTGGCCGCCACCGCCATCCCGGAGATCAGGCCACCGCCGCCCACCCCGGTCACGATCGTCTTGACGTCCGGGCACTGTTCGAGGATCTCCAGCGCCACCGTGCCCTGGCCCGCGATGACGTCCGCGTGGTCGAACGGGTGGATGAACACCGCCCCGGTCCGCTCCGCGTAGGTCTGCGCCGCGACGAGCGCCTCGTCCACCGTGTTGCCGACCAGCTCGACCGAGGCGCCGTACCCCTTGGTGGCGGCCACCTTCGGCAGCGGGGCGTTCACCGGCATGAAGACCGTGGCGTGCGTGCCGACCAGCCCGGCGGCGAGCGCCACCCCCTGCGCGTGGTTGCCCGCGCTCGCCGCGACCACGCCACGGTCCCGCTCCGCCGGGGAGAGCCGGGAGATCCGCACGTACGCGCCGCGCACCTTGTACGACCCGGCGCGTTGCAGGTTCTCGCACTTCAACCACACCGGGCCGCCCAGTGCGGCGCTCAACGGCCGGGAAGGCTCCAGCGGCGTGGTCCGGGTGACCCCGGCGAGCAGCTCCCGCGCGGCCTGTACGTCGGCGAGACCGACCAGTTCCGTCATGCCCCGATCGTGCCACCCGACCCCCGCCGGACCCGCGCCGACGTCGCCGGCGAACCCCCGGCCGGGCGATCAGGCGGCGGTCGGCGACGCCGTGCCGACCCGGGGGTAGCCGGGGGCGTGCCGGGACCAGGGGGCCTGCATCTCGAACTGGCCGGCGACGCCGAGCAGCAGCAGCTCGGAGCCGGGCGGACCGACGAGCTGCACGGCGACCGGCAGGCCGTCCGGGCGGCGGCCGACCGGCACCACGATGGCCGGCAGGCCGGCGATGTTCCACGGCGCGGCGTACGGGGCGTACCGGATGTTGGCCTTCATGTTCGCCAGCCAGGACCGGCCGGACCAGCCGGCGGCCTCCGGCGGCGGGCCGGCCAGCGCCGGGGTGAGCAGCAGGTCCACCGAGTGGTCGGTGAAGAAGCCGATCGAGCGCTCCCGCCAGGCGGCCCGGTCGGCCTCGCGGACGTACCCCCGGCGCTGCGCCCACTCGCCGAGCGCGACGTGCCGGCGGCTGCGTGCTTGCAGGCCCTGGCGGGGCACCCCGGCGGCCCGTACGTCGGCGGCGGCCGCCGCGAACCAGGTGGCGATGCCCTGCAGGCCCAGCCGGGTCGGGTAGACCGGGTCGGCCGGTACGGTGTCGTGCCCGGCGGCGGCCAGCAGCCGGCCGGCGGCGGCCACCGCGTCCCGGTTGGGCGCGTCCGGCGTGACCCCGCGCACCGGGGAGCGCAGCGAGACCCCGACCCGCAGCCGGGGCGGCGGGACCAGCTTCTCCGGGCGGCGGCCGGCCAGCACCGAGAAGCCGACCACCGCGTCCGCGACGGTGCTGGTGAGCATGCCGTGCTCGGTGAGCCCGAACCAGTCCTCGGCGCCGAGCTGGCAGGGCACCACACCCCGGCCGGGCTTGAGCCCGACCAGGCCGCAGCAGGCCGCGGGGATGCGGATCGAGCCCAGGCCGTCGTTGCCGTGCGCCATCGGCACCAGGCCGGCGGCGACCGCGGCGGCCGCGCCACCCGAGGAGCCACCCGGGGTACGCGAGCGGTCCCACGGGTTGCGGGTCACCGCGGTCTCGTCGTCGGTGAGCGCCCAGAGGCCGAGTTCCGGCATCCGGGTCACCCCGAGGATCACCGCGCCCGCGCCGCGCAGCCGGCGAACCACCTCGTGGTCGGCCTCCGCCACGGCGGTACGCACGGCGGCCGACCCGTTCCAGGTGGGCAGGCCGGCGACGGGGGTGTTCTCCTTGACCGCGACCGGCACCCCGGCCAGCGGGAGGTTGGCCAGGTCCTCCTGCTCGTCGACCTTCTCCGCCTCGGTGATCGCCTCGCCGCCGCGTACCGTGCGGAACGCGGCCAGCTCGGCGTCGGCCCGGGCGAGGTGGTCCAGGTGGTCGGCGACGACCTGGGTGGCGGAGACGTCGCCGCGGCGTACGCCCCGGGCGATCTGTTTGGCGGTCGCCCCCACCCAGGTCGTCGGCATGATGTCCGGCACGGCCACCCTCCCCAAGCCAGCGGTCAGCCCAGCGCCTGCTCCAGATCGGCTAGCAGGTCGTCGACCGTCTCGATGCCGACAGACAGTCGCACGAGATCGCCGGGAACTTCAAGCGGCGAGCCGGCAGCGCTCGCGTGTGTCATCCGGCCCGGGTGCTCGATCAGGGACTCGACCCCGCCGAGGGACTCGGCGAGCACGAACAGCTTCGCCCGGTTGCAGATCTCCACGGCGTGCTCCTCGCCGCCCGCGGCGCGGAACGAGATCATGCCGCCGAATCGGCGCATCTGCTTGGCGGCCACCTCGTGGCCGGGGTGCGCCGGCAGGCCCGGGTAGATGACCTGACCGACCTTGGCGTGGCCGTCCAGGTAGGCCGCGATCCGCTCGGCGTTGTCGCAGTGCCGGTCCATCCGTACCCCGAGGGTCTTGATGCCCCGCAGGGTGAGCCAGGCGTCGAAGGGGCCGTTCACCGCGCCCATCGCGTTCTGGTGGTAGCGCAGCTCCTCGCCGAGCGTCCGGTCGGCGGCGACCAGCGCGCCACCGACCACGTCGGAGTGTCCGCCGATGTACTTGGTGGTGGAGTGCACCACCACGTCCGCGCCGAAGGCGATCGGCTGCTGCAGGTACGGCGAGGCGAACGTGTTGTCGACCACCAGCAGCGCGTCGGCGGAGTGCGCGACGGCGGCCAGCGCGGCGATGTCGGCGATGCCGAGCAGCGGGTTGGTCGGCGTCTCCACCCAGACGATCCTCGTGGCGCCGGGGCGGATGGCCGCCCGGACCGCGTCCGGGTCGGATACCTTCGCCGGGGTGTACTCCAGCCCCCACCGCTCGGCCACCTTCGCGAAGAGCCGGTACGTGCCGCCGTACGCGTCGTCGGGGATCACCACGTGGTCCCCCGGCTTGCAGACGGTACGCAGCAGGGCGTCCTCGGCGGCCAGGCCGCTGGCGAAGGCCAGGCCCACCGGCCCGCCCTCCAGCGCGGCCAGGCACTCCTGGAGCGCGTCCCGGGTCGGGTTGCCGGAGCGGCTGTACTCGTAGCCCTGCCGGGGCGCGCCGACGGCGTCCTGGGCGTACGTGCTGGTCTGGTAGATCGGCGGGATCACCGCGCCCGTGCGGGCCTCCGGGTCCTGGCCGGCGTGGATGGCGAGCGTCTCGAAGCCGTGGTTCATGACCGAGACGTTAGTCCGCCCGCCTGTCCCAGCGCGTGGAACCCGGGCGCGGGTCACTACCGCGAAGTCGTCCGACCGGTCGGCCATACTGGCTCGGTGACCTCGACCGAAGCCCTGCCGTCCCGCCTGCTCGGCGTGATCGACCGGATCCCGCCGTCGCTGGGGCTCCTGTCCGGGCCCGACCAGGGCCGGGTCAGCCTGCCGGTGCGCCTCGCCTGGTCCGGCCCGACCGAGTTCGACGTCAACGACCGTCGCCAGCGGCTCACCCTCTACTGCCTCCTGCTCGACTGCGGCCAGCGGGACGACATCGTCCGATACGTCAACGGGACCCTGCTCCGCCAGGACTGGCCACGGATCTGTCGGCTGACCGCGCGTCGGATCACCCGGCTCTGGGAGCGGAGGCTCCCAGAGCTCGCTGCGCACTGATGGACACGCTGCACCGCCGACTCCTCCAGGTCGGCTTCGCCGCCGGCGACGACCTAGGGCTGGTGCTCGCCGGCGGCTACGCCATGTGTGCCCACGAGCTGGTGAACCGCCCGTCCCAGGACATCGACTTCGCCACGGCCACCGCGTTGCCGCTGCCGGCCGTGGTGGCCCGCCTCAGCGAGGCCTATACGGCGGCCGGGTTCACCGCCAGGATCGTCGAGGTGACACCGCGGATGGCTCGCATCCTGATCTCGGACGGCACCGCGTCGTGCGAGGTCGACCTGCTCAAAGAAGCGATCGGTCCACCTGCCTGCTTGGCGGTCGGGCCGGTACTCGCCTTCGAGGACGCGGTCGGGCTCAAGATGCGCGCGTTGCACGACCGTGCCGCCCACCGGGACTACATCGACGTCCGGGCGGCGAACGAGCGGCTGAGCTGGAATGAGCTGGAGCGGCTGGGGGCGCGCCACACCGCCGGCTTCTCGCTGGAGGAGCTCGCCGACCGGCTGGGCGGCGTCGAGGAGCGGGAAGAACGCGCCTTTCTCTCCTACGGGCTCGACGGCACGCAGATCGACGAGCTGCGGGCCTGGGCGCTGCGCTGGGAGGCGGACATCCGGCGTCGGTTGGCAAACGGGGAGACCGGGCCGGCGGGGGTTTCCGACGACGGTTGGGACGCCTACCTCGACGAGCCCTGACCGGCCAGCGAGGACATCCCGCCCTGGTTCGGGTCCCCTGGTAGTCCCTGCCGCGCCAGATGAGCGGCGGGCCGCCAAGATCGGCGCGGGGACCGGCAAGTTCGTTAGACAGCGCCTAGCCTGGGCGGGTGGCTGGGTGCGTGTTCTGCGGGATCGTGGCGGGCGAGGTGCCGGCGTTCCGGGTTGCCGACGAGGCGGACGGGGTGGCTTTCCTGGACACCCGGCCGGTGTTCAAGGGACACGTGCTGGTGGTGCCGCGCACCCACCTGGTGACCCTGGCCGACCTGCCCGCCGACGCGCTGCCCGGCTACTTCCGGCTGGTGCAGCGGATCAGCGTGGCGGTGGAGACCGGGCTGGGGTCCGGCGGGACCTTCGTGGCGATGAACAACAAGGTGTCCCAGTCCGTGCCGCACCTGCACACCCACGTGGTGCCGCGCACGAAGGGCGACGGCCTGCGTGGCTTCTTCTGGCCCCGCACCCGCTACGCCGGTGACGACGAGGCCGAGGAGTACGCGGCCCGGGTGGCCGCCGCGCTCGGCGGACGCCGGGGCTGAGCGGGTAAGGAACCGGACGCCGGCGCTGTTGCACCCGGTGGGAAAGCCGAGAGAGGAGTCCCAACCGTGTTCCTTCGCCGCATGAAGGCCGAAATGATCTCTTCCGACCAGGCCCTGCCCGGTCGCCTGATCGCGATGCCGGTCGCCGACCGGCACGAGGTGCTGCCCGCCTCGCTGACGGGCCCCTTCCCGGCGGGCGCGCAGGTCGCCGTCTTCGGGATGGGCTGCTTCTGGGGCGCCGAGCGGCTCTTCTGGACCCTGCCGGGCGTGATCACCACGTCGGCCGGCTACGCCGGCGGCTACACGCCGAACCCGACGTACGAGGAGGTCTGTTCGGGGCTGACCGGGCACGCCGAGGTGGTCCAGGTGGTCTACGACCCCACGAAGATCGCCTACGAGGACCTGCTCAAGGTGTTCTGGGAGAACCACGACCCGACCCAGGGCCTGCGCCAGGGCAACGACGTCGGTTCGCAGTACCGCTCGGCGATCTACGCCAGCACCGACGAGCAGCTCGCCGTCGCGCAGGCGTCGCGGGACGCGTTCGCGCCGATCGTGGCGCGGGCCGGCAAGGGTGAGATCACCACGGAGATCGCTCCGCTGGGTGACTACTACCTGGCCGAGGACTACCACCAGCAGTATCTGGCCCCGACCAAGAACCCGAACGGCTACTGCAACCACGGCCCGAACGGGCTGAGCTGCCCGGTCGGGGTGGCCAGGACGGCCTGACCCGGCACCGCGCTGGCGCGGGTCTGCGGATCCGCGCCAGCGCTGACTTGGCGTGACCGGCCGCACTCCACGACCGTGGCAAACTCACCCCCGTGAGGATCAGTCAGGCGAGTGCGGACGACGTCGCAGGGCTGGCCCGGCTGTTGTGGCTCGACACGTTTCACGCGGAGCCGACCCAGCTCTCCGTGGCCGCGTTCACCGCGGAGCTCGCGCAGTGGTGGGCCGCCCACCAGGACTCGCATCTGGCGTTCGTCGCTCGACTCCACCGACCGGAGATCGTCGGCATGGCCTGGGTCGCGCTCGTCCCTCGCGTCCCGCGACCCGGAGCACCACGGCGGCTGTCAGCCGACATCCAGAGCGTCTTCGTCATGCCGGATCATCGCGGCCAAGGGATTGGCTCGGCGCTCGTGGAGGCTGCTTCAGCACATGCGGCACACCTCGGATCGCTCCGCGTGACGGTTCAATCCGGTCGCCGGGCAGTGCCGGTGTACGAACGGCTGGGCTTCGAGTCGTCCCGACAGCTCCTCCAGCGGTCGCCGGACTAGACACGGGCTGAGCTGCCCGGCCGGGCTGGCCCGTACCGCCGGCCGAGCGAGGGACGTCGAGTGCCCGGGTCTGCGGTGTTTGTCACACCGCGGGCCCGGCCCGATCCGGGCACCCGGCCCACCGGGTGCGGAAAGATCCGCGCAGGTCAGCGGGGCGTTCGGCGGGAGGCGGCATTGTAGCAACCGCCCGCCTCCGCCGGCATCAGCTCAACGGGCCAACTGACCCAGCCTCTGGCAGCATGGCCTGCCATGTGCGGACTTGCGGGAGAGTTCCGCCGTGACGGCTCACGCGCCGATGTCGGCGTGGTGGAGCGCATGGCGGCGACGATGGACGACCGAGGGCCCGACGACGGCGGGGCCTGGTCGCAGGGCCCGGTGGCCCTCGGCCACCGTCGCCTGAAGATCATCGACCTGTCGGCGGCCAGCGGCCAGCCACTGGTCGACCCGGCCGCCGGCCTCACCGGCGTCTTCAACGGCTGCATCTACAACTACCGGGAGCTGCGCGAGGAACTGCGGGCCAGGGGCCACCGCTTCTTCTCCTCCGGCGACAGCGAGGTGGTGCTCAAGGCGTACGCCGAGTGGGGGCTGGACTTCGTCGACCACCTGGTCGGCATGTTCGCCGTGGCGATCAGCGAGCGGGACACCGGCCGCCTGGTGCTGGCCCGGGACCGCCTCGGCATCAAGCCGCTCTACCTGGCCGAGACGCCCGGCACGGTCCGCTTCGCCTCGACCCTGCCGGCCCTGCTGGCCGGCGGCGGGATCGACACCAGCATCGACCCGGTGGCGCTCGCCCACTACCTGAGCTTCCACAGCATCGTGCCGCCGCCCCGCACCATCCTGCGCGGCGTGGCCAAGCTGCCGCCGGCCACGATCCGGGTGTACGAGCCGGACGGCGGCACCCACGAGCGGGTCTACTGGGATCCGGCGTTCAGCCGGGCCGCCGAGCGGGCCGACTGGTCCGCGCGGGACTGGCAGGACGCGCTGCTGGACTCGCTGACCACCGCGGTACGCCGCCGGATGGTGGCCGACGTACCGGTCGGCGTGCTGCTCTCCGGCGGGCTCGACTCGAGCCTGGTGGTCGCGCTGCTCGCCGGGGAGGGCCAGTCCGGGCTGGCCACCTTCTCGATCGGCTTCGACGCGGTCGGCGGCCGGGCGGGCGACGAGTTCGTCTACTCCGACCTGGTGGCGAAGACGTTCAGCACCGACCACCACCAGATCCGGGTGCCCACCGGCGACCTGCTGCCGCCGCTGGAGGCCGCCGTCGCGGCCATGAGCGAGCCCATGGTCAGCCACGACTGCGTCGCGTTCTGGCTGCTCAGCCAGGAGGTCGCGCGGCACGTCAGGGTGGTCCAGTCGGGCCAGGGCGCGGACGAGATCCTGGGCGGCTACCACTGGTACCCGCCGCTCGCCGGCGTCGACCGGGAGCGGGCGCTCGAGACGTACGCGAAGGCCTTCTTCGACCGCGACGCGGCCGGACTGGCCCGGGTGCTCAACCCGGCGTGGCTGGCCGACGGCGACCCGGCCCGCGAGTACGTCGCCGCGCACCTGGCCCGGCCCGGCGCGCAGACCGCGGTCGACGCCGGCCTGCGGATCGACACCCAGGTCATGCTCACCGACGACCCGGTGAAGCGGGTCGACAACATGACGATGGCGCACGGGCTGGAGGCCCGGGTGCCGTTCCTCGACCACGAGTTCGTCGAACTGGCCGCGAGCTGCCCGCCGGAGCTGAAGCTGGCCCAGGGCGGCAAGGGCGTACTCAAGGAGATCGGCCGGCGGCTCCTGCCGCACGAGGTGATCGACCGGCCGAAGGGCTACTTCCCGGTGCCGGGCCTCACCCACCTGGAGGACAAGCTCCTCGACCGGGTACGCGACGCCCTGACCGCGCCCGAGGCCCGCCGGCGCGACCTGTTCCGCGCCGACTACGTCGACGCGCTGCTCGCCGACCCGAACGCCGAACTGACCCCGTTGAACGGAAACAAGCTGTGGCAACTGGGACTCCTGGAAATGTGGCTCCAGAGCCACGGAATCGACTGACCGTGACCGACATCCTCGCCACCGGGACGGCGCGCACCGACCGGGAACGGGTGCTGGGCCGGCACCGGGAACGCACCGGCCCCGGCGGTGACCCGGTCGCACCGGGCGCGCCGGAGCCGCGTCGACCCGCGGGCTCCCCGGGCGTGGTGCTGGACTGCGGCTGGGGCCGGTTGGTCTTCGGGCAGACGTTCCACGACCAGGTGCACGTGGCCGACGTGCTGCGCTCCGAGGCGGTCGGCGCCCGCGACATCTGCATCTACCTGCGCGACCCGCACGTGCTGGTGTCCCGGCTGCCGGACGAGCTGTTCATCGACCCGTCGCTGACCTACCGGCTGCCGCTGGGCGGGCAGCGACCCGCCGCCACCGAGGGCGGCGAGGTTCCCGGGTTGACCGTCCGGCCGCTGCGCGACGCCGACGACGCGGACGCGGTGAACCGGATCTACGCGCGCAACGGCATGGTCACCGCCCCGGTCGACGTGCTCGTCGACAACGCCCGTACCGACCGGTTCCTGCACCTGGTGGCCGAGGACGCCACCGGTGAGGTGGTCGGCACCATCACCGGCGTCGACCACGTGGCGGTCTTCGCCGACCCGGAGAACGGCGCCAGCCTGTGGTGCCTCACCGTGGACTTCAACACCGCGCCGCCGGGCACCGGCCAGGCCCTGCTGACCGCGCTGGCCGACCGGCTCGACGCTCGGGGCCGGGCGTACGTGGACCTGTCCGTGCTGGCGGAGAACTCCGGCGCGATCCGGCTCTACGAGCGGCTGGGCTTCCACCGCACCGCAACGCTCTGCGTGAAGCGGAAGAACCCGATCAACGAGCGGCTCTTCCTGCCCGCCGCCCCCGAGGGGTACGACCAGCTCAACCCGTACGCGAAGATCATCGCCGACGAGGCGATGCGGCGCGGCATCCGGGTGGAGGTCACCGACCCGCGCTGGGGCGAGCTGCGGCTCAGCAACGGCGGGCGGACCGTGCACACCCGCGAGTCGCTGTCGGAGCTGACCTCGGCGGTGGCGATGAGCCGCTGCGACGACAAGCGGGTCACCCGGCGGATCCTCGCCGAGGCGGGGCTGCGCGTGCCCCGGGGCCGGACCGCCACCGGCGACGCCGACGACCTGGCGTTCCTCACGGAGGTCGGCCCGGTGGTGGTCAAGCCGGCCCAGGGCGAGCAGGGCAACGGCATCACCGTCGGGGTCCGTACCCCGCAGGCGCTGACCGCCGCCATCGAGCTGGCCCGCCGGTTCTGCCCGGACGTGCTGATCGAGGAGTTGCGCACGGGCGAGGACCTGCGGGTGGTGGTGATCGACCACGAGGTGGTCGCCGCCGCGGTCCGCCGCCCGGCGCAGATCACCGGGGACGGGGTGCACGACATCACCGAGCTGATCGAGCGGCAGAGCCGGCGGCGCGCCGCCGCGACGGGGGGCGAGTCGACGATCCCGGTCGACGAGCTGACCCGCGAGGTGGTCGCCGACGCGGGCCACCGGATGGACGACGTGCTGCCCGAGGGCATGGTGCTGGCCGTACGCCGGACCGCCAACCTGCACACCGGCGGGACCATCCACGACGTCACCGCCGAGCTGCACCCGGTGATCGCCGAGGCGTGCGTGGCGGCCAGCCGGGCGCTGGACATCCCGGTCACCGGGCTGGACCTGCTGGTCCCCGCCCCGGACCGGCCCGAGCACGTGTTCATCGAGGCGAACGAGCGGCCCGGCCTGGCCAACCACGAGCCGCAGCCGACCGCCGAGCGCTTCGTCGACCTGCTCTTCCCCGGCACCCGGGCACCGCGACGCCTCTGGTCCCCGGCCGGTACGGGAGGCGCCGGGTGAGCCCGGAACCGTTGGAGATCGACCTCGACTACCTGCGCCAGGTGCTGGTGGAGCTGCTGGAGATCTCCAGCCCGTCGGGGCGTACCGACCACGTCCAGCAGTACGTGGGGGAACGCCTCTCGGCGCTCGGGATCGGCTCGACACTGACCCGGCGTGGGGCGCTCAGCGCCTGCCTGCCGGGCCCGCGGGAGACCGGCGCCGACCGCGCGATCGTGGTGCACACCGACACCATCGGGGGCATGGTCAAGCGGCTCAAGGAGAACGGCCGGCTGGAACTGAAGCCGATCGGCACGCACAGTGCCCGGTTCGCCGAGGGCGCCCACGTGCGGATCTTCACCGACGACCTGGACCGGGTGGTAACCGGCCAGGTCCTGCCGCTCAAGGCCAGCGGCCATCGCTACAACGAGGACGTCGACCTGCAGGGCGTCGGCTGGGAGCTGGTCGAGGTACGGGTCGACGAACCGGTGGACGACATCGCCGGCCTCCGCGCGCTCGGCATCGACGCCGGCGATTTCGTCGCGCTCCTGGCCACCCCGACGATCACTCCGAGCGGGTACGTGAAATCGCGGCACCTGGACGACAAGGCCGGGGTCGCCGCCGTGCTGACCGCGTTCAAGGCCATGATCGACGCGGGCGTCACGCCGGCGGTCACCGCCCACCTGCTGGTCACCGTCACCGAGGAACTCGGGCACGGGGCCAGCCACGGCCTCGACCCGGACGTGGCCGAGATCGTCTCGGTCGACGCGGCGGTGGTCGCCCCGGGCCAGCAGTCCCGGGAGAACGCCGCCACCCTGGCCATGGGCGACGGCGTCGGCCCGTTCGACTACCACCTGACCCGCAACCTGGCGTCGATCGCCCGCGCGCACGGCGTCGACCTGGTCCGGGACGTCTTCGACTACTACCGCTCGGACGTGGCCGCCGCCGTGGAGGCGGGCGCGCACGCCCGGGTGGCGCTGGTCGGCTTCGGGGTGGACGCCACCCACGGGCACGAGCGCACCCACCTCGACGGGCTGCGGCATCTCACCCAGTTGCTCTGCCTCTACCTCCAGAGCCCGCTGGTCTTCCCCGAGTGGGACGCCGAGCCGGCGGGCGACCTGGCCGACTTCCCGTCCCTGGCCGTCCAGCCGGCCTCCGACGACGGCCCGCGCGAGGGCCCGATCGGCCTCGACTGAGCGGGCAGAAGCAGCCGCCGGCATAGTGCGCCAAGACGGCAGCCGGCCGGCAGGGTGCACCGAGACGGCCCGCCGGCTGACCGGCGTGAGAGCGGTGCCGGCGGCGCCTGTGATCCAAATCCGTTGCCGGGCAGCCCGGGAAGTGGATAGCGTGGCGGTACACGGGAAAGGAGGTGGTCCAGACTTGTATAGCAATCGGACTCGTGAGGTGGCTGTCCGCTAGCCGCTGTCCTCGACAGTGAAATCTCGCCCGCCGCGAGGCGGGCATCTGCAGGATCGTCGAGACCGTGTGGCAGCGGTGCGGCGAAACCACGACAGCCACCCGACCCCCGGGGTGCCGGCCCAGTCCAGCCGGCCCGCGCGCGAGCGCGGAAGCCCCGGGGGTCGACCCTTTCCTGGGAGATTCCGTGTCGATGCGCGAGCTGGTGGTGCTCGGTACCGCCAGCCAGGCTCCCACCCGGCAGCGCAACCACAACGGCTACCTGCTGCGCTGGGACGACGAGGTGCTGCTCTTCGACCCCGGCGAGGGCAGCCAGCGGCAGATGCTGCACACCGGGATCTCCGCCACCGACCTGACCCGGATCTGCGTCACCCACTTCCACGGCGACCACTGCCTGGGGCTGCCCGGCGTGATCCAGCGGCTCTCCCTGGACCGGGTGCCGCACCCGGTGGCCGTGCACTTCCCGGCCGGGGGCGCCGACTACTTCGCCCGGCTGCGTCACGCGGCCAGCTTCTACGAGACCGCCGAGCTGGCCGTCGAGCCGATCGACGCCGACGGGCAGCAAATTTCCCTGGCCATCGGCACGCTGGAGGCCCGCCGGCTGCGCCACCCGATCGAGACGTACGGGTACCGGCTGACCGAGCCGGACGGCTGCCGGGTGCTGCCGGAGAAGCTGTCCGCGTACGGGATCGCCGGGCCGGCCGTCGGCGCGCTGCTCCGCGACGGCCACCTGGACCTGGACGGGCGCCGCGTCACCCGGGACGAGGTGAGCGTGCCCCGACCGGGCCAGCGGTTCGCCTTCGTGATGGACACCGGGCTCTGCGACGGGGTGTGGGCACTGGCGGAACACGTCGACCTGCTGGTCATCGAGTCGACCTTCCTGGAGTCGGAGGCCGCCCTCGCCGCCGAGGTCGGCCACCTCACCGCGGCCCAGGCCGCGCGGGTGGCGGCCGAATCGGGGGTACGCACCCTGGTGCTGACCCACTTCTCGCAGCGGTACACCGATCCGCGCCGGTTCGCCGACGAGGCCCGGGCGCACTTCACCGGCGAGCTGGTGATCGCGGCGGACCTGATGACGGTGCCGGTGCCGCCCCGACGGGTAGCCTCGTCCGGGTGACCGTCTCGTTACGCCCCGCCACCGACGCCGACCTGATGCCGGTCGGCGCCCTGCACCAGGTATCCCGGGTGGCGGCGTACTCGCCGTTCCTGCCCGCGGACGCGCTGGCCGCGCCCACGCCCGAGGAGATGGGCCGGTACTGGGCGGAGCGGTGGACCTGGGAGCGGACCGACCACCGGATGACCGTGGCCGAGCGGGACGGCGCGCTGGTCGGCTTCAGCTACCTCGGCCCGGACGACGCGGACGACCCGGCCACCGGCCTGCTGAACGCGATCCACCTGGCGCCCGAGGAGCGGGGCCGGGGCACCGGCCGGGCCCTGATGATCGACGCGCTCGACGCGATGCGGGCCCGCGGCTGGTCCCGGGCCGTCCTCTGGGTGCTGCGCGACAACACGGCCGCCCGGCGGTTCTATGAGCGCGGCGGCTGGACCGCCACCGGGGAGGAACGCAGCGACCGGATCGGTCCCGCCGTCGTCGCCCAACTTCGCTACACCCGCCCCCTCTGAGCAGGGCCCGGACTGACGCCGGGCGTCAGGAGGGGCCCCTCCCCTACGCCGCGGGCGTGGGAAAGGGGCCCCTCCTGATCACTCAGCGGGCGCCGAGGTGGGCGAGCAGGTCCTGCCGGGTCAGCACGCCCTTCGGCTTGCCGTCGACCAGCACCAGGGCGGCGTCGGCCTTCTCCAGCAGGGTGACCGCCTCGCTGACCGGCTGGCCGCCGCCGATCATCGGCAGCGGATCGGCCATGTGCCGCTCGATCGTGTCGTGCAGGTGCGCCTGGCCGGTGAAGAGCGCGTCGAGCAGGTCCTTCTCGGCGATCGAGCCGGCCACCTCGCCGGTCACCACCGGCGGCTCGGCCTTGAGCACCGGCAGCTGGGAGACGCCGTATTCGCGCATGTAGTCGATCGCGTCGCGGACCGTCTCGGTGGGGTGCACGTGCACCAGTTCGGGCAGGCCACCGGGCTTGCCGCCGAGCGCGTCGGCCACCGTCGGCTCGGCGCCGGAGTTGTCCAGGAAGCCGTACCGGGCCATCCAGGAGTCGTTGAAGATCTTCGACAGGTAGCCCTTGCCGCTGTCCGGCAGCAGCACCACGATCACGTCGTCCGGGCCGGCCTTGCGGGCCACCTCCAGGGCGGCCACCACGGCCATCCCGCAGGAGCCGCCGACCAGCAGCCCCTCCTCGCGGGCCAACCGCCGGGTCATCTCGAACGACTCCTTGTCCGACACCTCGACGATCTCGTCGGCCACGGTGCGGTCGTAGGTCTCCGGCCAGAAGTCCTCGCCCACGCCCTCGACGAGGTACGGCCGGCCGGTGCCACCGGAGTAGACCGAGCCCTCCGGGTCGGCACCGACGATCTTGACCCGGCCCGCCGAGGCCTCCTTGAGGTAGCGACCGATGCCGGAGATGGTGCCGCCGGTGCCGACGCCCGCGACGAAGTGGGTGAGCGCGCCCTCGGTCTGCTTCCAGAGCTCCGGGCCGGTGGTCTCGTAGTGCGAGCGCGGGTTGGCCGGGTTGCTGTACTGGTTGGGCTTCCAGGCGCCGGGGATCTCGCGGGCCAGCCGGTCGGAGACGTTGTAGTAGGAGCGGGGGTCCTCCGGGGCGACCGCGGTCGGGCAGACCACCACCTCGGCGCCGTACGCGCGCAGCACGTCCTGCTTGTCCTGGCTGACCTTGTCCGGGCAGACGAACACGCACTTGTAGCCCTTGAGCTGGGCCACCAGGGCCAGGCCCACGCCGGTGTTGCCGCTGGTCGGCTCGACGATCGTGCCGCCCGGCTTGAGGATCCCGGCCCGCTCGGCGTCCTCGACCATGCGCAGCGCGATCCGGTCCTTCACCGAGCCGCCCGGGTTCAGGTACTCCACCTTCGCCAGCACGGTCGCCTGGATGCCCTCGGTGACGTTGCGCAGGCGGACCAGCGGGGTGTTGCCGATCAGCTCGACCACGTTGTCGTAGTACTGCACGTCGTTGTGCCCTTCGTCGCGCCGCCGTCGTGGGGCGGCCGGTAAGTCGTCAGTTCGTCGCCCAGGGTACGTGCCGTCAGGGCACCAGATGCCCGGGGATGACCGACCTGCGACGCGCCTCCCACTCCAGGAACCGCTCGGTCTCGGCGAGCACGCTGCCGGCCAGCCAGGTGACCATCACCGCGTCGTCGGCCAGCCCGAAGATCGCCAGCGGGATCTCCGGCAGCAGGTCGATCGGGGACACGATGTACGCGGTGGCCGCGGTCATCAGGGCCAACCGCAGGCCGCCGTCGTACTCCCCCTTCGCGGTGGCCCGGATCATCCGCGGCAGCGCCGCCAGCCGGGCGCCCACCGACGGCCCGCCCCGGGCCCCGGACGCCAGCGCCCGGGCCAGTGCGGCGAACGCCGCGCTCCGCTTCAACGTCTTGCCCATGTCGTCGCCCCTCTCCGCTCGACCAAGGGTGCGGCCCCGGCGCAAGTCCGGCGTCCGCTGCCGAACAGGTACCCGGAACGGTGGTCGCCCAGCCTCCTGATCACCGGACGGCGGGTGTCGGGGTGGCGCGATAATGTCGGTGCATGGGGGACGTCGGTTCCGTCGCGCGGGTCGACTGGCCGCGCGCCCGCCGGATCGCCCGGCTGGCGGCGATCGGCACGGGCGCCACGGTGGCGGCCACCGTGGCGACGGGTGGGGTGCTGCTCGGCCAGGCCCGGCAGGCCCGGCGCACCATTCCGATGGCCGAGGCGCCCCCGCCGCGCTGCGACGGGGTCTACGGCGCGAAGCTTCCCGGTCCACCGGTCACCATGGTCATCCTCGGCGACTCCTCGGCCGCCGGCTACGGCGTGCACCGTCGCCGGGAGACCCCCGGCGCGCTGCTGGCGACCGGGCTGTCCCGGCGGCTGCACCGGCCGGTCCGGCTCTGCCGTTTCGCCGTGGTGGGTGCGCTGTCGGCCGGGCTCAAGCCGCAGGTCGAGTCGGCCCTGGAGGTCGAGCCGGACATCGCCGTCGTGCTGGTCGGGGGCAACGACGTCACCAACCGCACCCCGCCCTCGGTGGCGGTGCGCTATCTGGTCGACGCGGTCCACGCCCTGCGCGCCGCGGGCTGCGAGGTGGTCGTCGGCACCTGCCCCGACCTCGGCGCGATCCGCCCGATCCAGCCGCCGCTGCGCTGGCTGGCCCGCCGGTGGAGCCGGCAGCTCGCCGCCGCGCAGACGGTGGCGGTGGTCGAGGCGGGCGGCTGGACGGTCTCCCTCGGCGACCTGCTCGGTCCCCGCTTCGCGGCCGAGCCGGCCCGGATGTTCGCCTGGGACCGGTTCCACCCCTCGGCCGAGGGGTACGCGGTCGCCGCGGCGGCGCTGCTGCCCACCGTGCTCTCCGCGCTCGGCGCCGGCCAGGAGCGGCGCTCCTGGCTCGCGGGCCGGGAGGGCGTACGGTCGCTCCCGGAGGCGGCCCAGGAAGCGGCCCGGCACGCCGGCACGGAGGTCAGCGCCACCCAGGTCCGGGGTCGCGACCGGGGTCCCGGCGGGCGCTGGGCGCAGCTTCGGCGGCGGGCCTTCTTCGGGGTCGGCGCGGCGGCGCAGTCCGGCGCCGCCGAGTCTCCGACCCTGGAAGGGCTGGCATGAGCGGGCCCAGCAGGGGCATCATCAGCAGGCACAACGTGGGTCACGCTCACGTCTGCCCCGCCAGTGAGACGCGGCGGCGAGCAACCGGCGCCACCCGGGCCGGCCGCACCGCCGCCACCAGGGAGGTGTCGTCATGACCGAGCGTAACGAGCTCGTGGCTCGGCTGGGTCGGGCCGCCGCCCTGTCCCTGTTCGCCGGGACGGTCGGTGGCGCGGCCGTTCTCGCCGGCCAGGCCATCGCCGCCCGCAACCGGCAGTACGCCCAGCCCGAGTTGGGCCTCGCCCTGCGCGCCACGGTGGGCCGGGCCGGCGCCCCGCCGCTGCGGCTGGTGCTGCTCGGCGACTCCTCGGCGCTCGGCGTCGGGGTGGAGCACTTCGAGGAGACGATCGGCGGGCAACTCGCGCACCTGCTCGCCGAGGGGCCGGCCGGCCGCCTGGTGCACCTGTCCAGCGTGGGCGTCTCGGGTTCCCGCTCGACGGATCTGGCCACCCAGGTGGCCCGGGCGCTGCTCGGCGAGCGCCCCGACGTGGCGGTCATCCTGGTCGGGGCGAACGACGCCACCGCGCTGGCCCGGCCCGGCGACGCGGCGGCGTACCTGGGCTCCGCGGTGCGCCGGCTGCGCGAGGCGCACGTCGAGGTCGTCGTCGGCACCTGCCCGGACCTGGGCGCGGTACGCGCGGTCGACGCGCCACTGCGCCAGGTGCTCGCCTGGTCCGGCCGGCGGATCGCCCGGGCGCAGACGTCGGCCGTGCTGAACGCCGGGGGTGGCGTGGTCGACCTGGCCACCGAGACCGGCCCGGTGTTCCGGGCCGATGCCGGCACGCTCTGCCACGACGGCTACCACCCCTCCGCCGACGGCTACCGGGTGTGGGCGCACGCCCTGCTCCCGGCCGTGGAGGCGGCGGCCACGGTCGCCACCCGGCACCACTGACCGCGCCCGGCGGGGTGACATTTCCCGCCCGGCCGGCAGCTTCCGCCTCAAGTTACCCGCGGGTTAACGTTGGTTCATGCCGATTGAGTCGCCCCGCGACGCCGTCATCGTCGCCACCGCCCGGTCCCCCATCGGCCGGGCGTTCAAGGGTTCCCTGCGGGACGTCCGCCCGGACGACCTCGCCGCCACCATCGTCCAGGCCGCGCTCGACAAGGTGCCCGCGCTCGACCCCACCACGATCGACGACCTCTACCTGGGCTGCGGCCTGCCCGGCGGTGAGCAGGGCTTCAACATGGCCCGGGTGGTCGCCACGCTGCTCGGCCTGGACGGGCTGCCCGGCGCCACGCTGACCCGCTACTGCGCCTCGTCGCTGCAGACCACCCGGATGGCGATGCACGCGATCCGGGCCGGCGAGGGCGACGTGTTCATCTCCGCCGGCGTCGAGACCGTCTCCCGGTACGCGCGCGGCAACTCGGACACCCTGCCGCCGGAGGCGCAGGCGCTGGTCGGCGGCGGCTGGGAGAACCCGCGCTTCGCCGAGGCCCGCCGCCGCTCCGAGGCCCGCGCCCAGGCCGGCGCCGAGGTGTGGACCGACCCGCGCGAGGCCGGCCAACTCCCCGACATCTACCTGGCCATGGGGCAGACCGCGGAGAACCTGGCCCAGGTGTACGACGTCACCCGCGCGGACATGGACGCGTTCGGGGTACGCAGCCAGAACCTCGCCGAGAAGGCGATCGCCGACGGCTTCTGGGCCCGCGAGATCACCCCGGTCACCACGCCGGACGGCACCGTGGTCAGCACCGACGACGGCCCGCGCCCGGGGGTGACCCTGGAGGGGGTGGCCGGCCTGAAGCCGGTGTTCCGCCCGGACGGCCGGATCACCGCCGGCAACTGCTGCCCGCTCAACGACGGCGCCGCCGCCGTGGTGATCATGAGTGCCGGGCGGGCGTCCGAGCTGGGGCTCACCCCGCTGGCCCGGATCGTCTCCACCGGCGTCACCGCGCTCTCCCCCGAGATCATGGGCCTGGGCCCGGTCGAGGCGTCGAAGCAGGCGCTCAAGCGGGCCGGCATGACCATCGACGACGTCGACCTGGTCGAGATCAACGAGGCGTTCGCCGCCCAGGTGATCCCGTCGTACCGGCAGCTGGGCATCCCCGAGGAGAAGCTGAACGTGATGGGCGGCGCGATCGCCGTCGGCCACCCGTTCGGCATGACCGGCGCCCGGATCACCGGCACCCTGCTCAACGCCCTGGAGTGGCACGACAAGACCATCGGTCTGGAGACCATGTGCGTCGGCGGCGGCCAGGGCATGGCCATGGTGCTCGAACGACTGAACTGAGCAACCGGTTCGGCCGGAAGCCGGCCGGGTACGGGAGGCGCCATGGCGACCGTGGTGGAACGCGAGCGCAAGTACTCCGGTGACGAGGGCTTCCGGCTGCCCGACCTGGCCGGGTGCGGTGGCGTCGAGACGGTGTCCGACGCCACCACCCTCGATTTGGACGCGGTCTACTGGGACACCGCCGACCTGCGGCTGGCCCGCAGCGCCTTCGCGCTGCGGCGGCGTACCGGTGGGCACGACGCGGGCTGGCACCTCAAGGTGGGCGCGGCGGGCGGCGCCCGCACCGAGCACCAGTTCCCGGCCGGGCCGGACGACCAGGAGCCGCCGGCCGAACTGGCCGCGCTCTACCGGGCCGCGGCCCGGGGCGCGGCCGTCGCCCCGGCCGCCCGGGTCCGCACCCGACGCCGGGAACGCCGCCTGCTCGACCGGGACGGGCGGACGCTGGCGGAGGTCGCCGAGGACAGCGTCGAGTCGGAGGACCTGGTCAGCGGGGTCCGGCAGGCGTGGCACGAGGTCGAGGTCGAGCTGGTCGAGGGCGACGAGGCGCTGCTCGACGCCGTGGCGGACCGGCTCCGGGGGGCCGGCGCGCGCCCGGTGCCGGTCTCCAAGTCACACCGCGCGCTGGGCGACCGGCTCGCCGCCATCCGGCCGGCGGCACCGGACCCGGCGGTGGCGCCGGTCCTCGACTACCTGACCGCCCAGCGCGACGCGCTGATCGGCAACCATCCGGCAGCGCTCGGCGGCGACGAGGACGCCGTGCACGACATGCGGGTCGCCACCCGGCGGCTCCGCTCCACCCTGCGGACCTTCCGGGGCCTGTGGGACCGGCGGGAGAGCGCGGCGCTGCGGGCCGAGCTGCGCTGGCTGGGCGGCCACCTCGGCGCGGTCCGGGACACCCAGGTGCTGGCCGCCCGGCTCGCCGACGCGGTCCACGCGGAACCGGACGAGCTGGTGCTCGGCCCGGTCGCGGCACGGATCGCCGAGCGGTTCGCCGCCGACCTGGCCAGCGCCCTCGACGAGCTGCGCGCGGCGCTCGGCACCGACCGGTACCCGGCCCTGCTGGCCCGGCTGGACGCGCTGGTCGAGGGGCCGACCGCCCGGCCGGTGGACGAGCGCTGGGTGACCCGCCGGGTACGCCGGGCGGTGACCCGGGCCGACCGGCGCCTGGACCGGGCGTTGACCGGCGCGGGCGGGCCGGCCCGCGACGTGGCGCTGCACGAGGCGCGCAGGGCCACCAAGGCGGCCCGTTACGCGGTGGAGGTACGCGCGCCGGCCGGTGGGAAGCCCGCCGGCAAGCTGGTGACCCGGCTCAAGGACCTGCAGGACGTGCTCGGCGCGCGCCAGGACTCGGTGGTGACCAGGGAGACGCTGCGCCGGCAGGCGCTGCGGGCGTACGCCGCGGGCGAGAACACCTTCACCTACGGGATCCTGCACGCCCGGCAGGCCGGGGTGGCCGAGCGGGACCTGCCGGTGCTGCTCCGGGCGCGGGACCGGGCCCGGAAACGGAAGGTCCGGCGCTGGCTGAAGCGGTGAGGCGGTCAGAGCGCGACGCGGGTCGCCGCCACCGCCGCCGTGGCCTCGGCCAGCACCGGCTCGGGGGCGCCGGCCGCGACCAGGTCGGCGGCGACCACCCGGAGCTGGTCGGGCAGGACCAGGTCGCTGCCGAGCCGGGGTACCTCCCGGCGCGGCTCGCCCGCCGCGTCGGCCGCCAGGTTGGCGAGCTCCTGCACCAGCTTGTGCACCAGGTCGCCCCGGGCCACGTTGCCCCCGGCGGCCGGTGCCGACCAGCGCGGCTGCTCCCAGTGCCCGACCTGACGGACCAGCAGTCCCACCACCCGGTCCAGTTCCGCTGCGCTCATCGCGGCCGAGTCTACGACGGCTCCGGGTCGCCGGGCGGCGTCGGACGCGCCGCGTACGGTCACCGCCGCAGGTAGCTGAGCAGGCGGAGGATCTGCCAGTACAGGAAGATCAGCCCGACCAGCAGCCCGAACGCGCAGTACCAGGCGTACCGGCGGGGCAGCCCGGCCCGGGTGGAACGCTCGACCAGGTCGAAGTCGAGGATGAAGCTGAGCGCCCCGGCGATGATCGCCACCCCGGAGAAGAGGTACGGCAGCCAGCCGACCCGGGCGGTGAGGCTGTACACCTCCAGCCCTTGCCGCCCGGTGAGCAGGTAGGTCACCAGGTTGACCAGGCCGACGGCGACGATCCCGATCAGCGCGCCGAGGACGAGCCGGGCCAGCCGGGGGGTGGCCCGGATGACCCGGGCCCGGTAGAGCAGCGCCATGCCGAGGAAGACCCCGAAGGTGCCGATCACCGCCTGCGCCACGATCCCCGGGTAGACCAGTTCGAAGGCCCGGCTCGCCACGCCCAGCAGCAGCCCCTGGAGCACCGCGTACCCGACGATCAGCGGCGGGTTGGTGACCTGCTTCAGCGAGATGAACAGCACCAGCGCGAGGCTGGCCAGGGCGGTGCCGGCCAGCGCCGCCGAGATCCAGGCCGCCGGCGGAACGAGCACCCAGGCGACCGCCGCGGTGCCGCCGGTGATCAGCAGCAGGCCGACGGTGCGGCTCACCACGTCGGCGACGCTCATCGTCTCGGCGGCCCCGACCCCGAGGACCTGGCGTTCGGCCCGGCCGACGTCGTCCAGCCGGTCCAGGACCGGGTTGGCACTGCGCACCGTGACCTCCTTGCCGCCGTACCCCGGCTCCCACTCTGCCCCGGGCGGCCCGGTGGCGGCGGGAAAACGACGACGCCCGCCGGCCGCGGTGGCGGCGGGCGGGCGTCGGGCGGCGGGCGGGACGGTCAGTCGTCGCCCTGGAGGTAGCTGAGCAGGCGCAGCACCTCCAGGTAGAGCCAGATCAGGCCGACCACGATGCCGAACGCGGCGGTCCAGGAGTAGCGCTGCGGGAGCCCCATCCGGACGCCGTCCTCGATGTTGGCGAAGTCGAGCACGAAGCTCAGCGAGGCCACCACGATGCAGACCAGGCTGAAGCCGATGGCCAGCGGGCTGCCGTCGCGCAGGTGGGTGTTGACGCCGAAGAGGGCGAGCACCAGGTTGATCAGCATGACCGCGAAGAGGCCACCCATCATGGCAATCATGATCTTGGCGAACTTCGGGGTGGCCCGGATGACGCGCGACTTGTAGAGCATCGCCATCAGGAAGAAGACACCGAAGGTCGCCACCACGGCCTGGAGCACGATGCCCTCGTAGAGGGTGTTGAACGTCTTGCTCACCGCGCCGAGGAAGACGCCCTCGACGACCGAGTAGGCGATGACCAGCGCCGGGTTGGCCATCCGGGAGAACGAGATGATCAGGCCGAGCACCAGACCGACGACGGCGCCGCCGATCCACGCCAGGCCGAGCAGTTCGTCCGGCAGGACGGCCCAGGTCGCGGCCGCCACGACGCCCAGGATCCCGAGCAGGGTGACCGTCTTGACGACCACGTCGTCCAGGGTCATCGGGGTCACGGTGGGCGGGGCCGCCGGGTAGCCGTAGCCGGTCGGGTACGGCTGCTGCGGGTATCCGGGCTGAGCGTACGGCCCGGGCTGGGCGTACCCGGCCGCCCGCTCGCGGCCGGCCGCCTGGCCGAGCCGGGAGAGCACCGGGTTCGAGGTCTTCACTTTCTCAGGCCTCCCTCAGGGGGTCGATGCACGTGAACGTGCAACCTCCAGGGTAAACGGGACCCGCTCACCGCGGCAGGCGGCAAGCTGTGGGAAAGCTGAGAGTCTGTGCCCGGGGCGGGGGTCGAACCCGCACGCCTTGCGGCAGCCGCTTTTAAGGCGGCCGTGTCTGCCGTTCCACCACCCGGGCGGGTGACACCGGTACGCCGACACACCTCGGCGCAGGTCTCACCGTAGCCGTTGCCGGGGGACCCGGCGTACCCCGCAGGTTCGCGCCGTTATGGTCGAGGCCGTGACCAGCGCCGCCGCCACGGTCCCCGGGCCGGACCCCGACCAGGCCGTCCTCGGCCGACCGGTGGTCCGCCCGAGCCGCCGGGCCCGCCTGCTGGCCACCATCGCCCGCCACCGGGCGGGCCTCCTCGCCGGCCTGCTCTTCGCCCTGCTGGCCGGCTGGCTCACCCACGGGTTGTGGCCCGCCCCCGGCCAGCGGGTGCTCGCGCTGAACCCGGCGGACCAGACCCTCTACGAGTGGTTCCTGGCCGTCGACTCGCGCGCCCTGCTCGGCGACTTCCACCTGCTCACCGACCGGCTCAACGCGCCGGACGGGGTCAATCTGCTGGCCAACACCACGGTGATCGCGCTGGGGGTGCTGTTCGCCCCGGTCACCCTGGCCTTCGGGGCACCGGTCAGCTTCGCCCTGCTGACCGCCGGCAACCTGGCCGGCACGGCACTCGCCTGGTACCTGTTGTTCAGCCGGACGTTGCGGGTCCGCCGGCTCGCCGCCGGGCTCGGCGCGGCACTCTGCGGCTTCGGCCCCGGCATGGTCTCGCAGAGCAACGCCCACCTGCACATGACCGCCCAGTGGCTGATCCCGGTCATCGTCTGGCTGGTGGTCCGGCTGCGCCGGGCCGCAGACCCCGCCGGCCGCCCCGGCGGCCCGGACCGCCGCCGGCTGGCCACCTCGGCGGTCGGGCTGGCCGCGGCGGTCACCGCCCAGGTCTTCATCGGCGAGGAGGTGCTCTTCCTCACCGCGGTCACCCTGCTGATCATGACCGTCGCGTACGGCCTGGCCGACCGGGCGCTGCTGCGCCGGGCCCTGTCCACCTTCGCCGGCGGGCTGCTGACCGCGGCCGGGCTGGCGCTGCTGGTGCTGGCGTACCCGCTCTGGCACCAGTTCGCCGGACCGCAGGGCGTGGCGGAGGGGATGTTCAGCCCGTACTACTTCTCCGCCGACCTGAGCGGCTGGTCGACGCTCTCCCCGCTCTCGGTGCTGGGCAGCGACGCCGCCGCCCGGCTGAGCACCGGCCCGGCCGAGTTCACCACCTTCCTCGGCTGGCCGCTGCTGCTGGTCACCAGCGGCTGCGCGGCCTGGCTGGGCCGCCGCCCGCTGGTGACCGCCTGCGTCGCCGGGGCGCTGGCGATGGCGCTGCTGTCACTCGGCCCCGAGGTGGTCGTCTCCGGCGAACGGACCGGGCTCCCCGGGCCGTACGCCCTGCTGGCCGGGCTGCCGGTGGTGGACGGCGCGCTGCCGATGCGGTTCGCCCTGGCGGTTCCCCCGCTGGCCGGCACGGTGCTCGCCCTGGCCCTGCACCGGGCGCTCGGGGAACCCGGGCGGGCCCGGCGGCTCGTCCCGCTGGGCGTGGGCGCCGCGCTGCTCACCGTTTTCCCCGCCCCGCTGCCCAGCGCCGACCGGCCGGCGCTGCCCGAGTTCGTCGCGGCCGGCCACTGGCGGCAGTGCGTACGCCCCGGCGGGGTGCTGGTCCCGGTGCCGACGGCCACCCCGAACGACCCGTGGCCGATGCGCTGGGCCACCGCCGCCGACGCGGCCTTCGGCATGCCGGAGGGCTTCTTCATCGGCCCGTACGGTCGGGGCGGCTCGGCGGCCATGGGCACCTACCAGCGGCCCACCTCGGCGCTGCTGGCCGACGTGGCCCGGCGCGGCGTGCCACCGGCGATCGGCGACGAGCAGCGCCGGCAGGCCGACCGGGACATCCGGTTCTGGCGCGCCTCCTGCGTGGCGGTCACCGACGACGCGCCGCACGCGGCGACCCTGCGCGGCACCCTCGAACAGCTCTTCGGCCCCGGCACCCGGGTCGCCGACGCCTGGACCTGGCGGTTCTGACCGCGGGTCGGAGGTACGCGAAAGGGCCCCTCCCGAGACGAGACGGATGCTGTTGGTTAATTCGGGTTCTGCTGCTTCGCCCCGTCGGATCTATCCGGCGGGGCGAAGTTGTGCGAAGTGGCTGATGCGGGTGGCGGCT